>CAZPXE010000096.1:0-9985 GCA_964590545.1 uncultured Rhodobacterales bacterium
TTGAGATCACGATACCCAGCAGCCCATCGAGCGAGCTTTGCGTGCCGTCATAGCTAAGGAAATTGCGCTGGAACGCGTCCATCGAGATCCATGTAGGCAGCGCGAAATGGGATGTCCCGAACTCTATATCAAAGCTGATCGCCGACCAATCGACCGTGGCGCGGCCATGAAACTGCGGCCCGCCGACATAGAGGTCCACGCTGGCGGAGGTGTGGAAACACTTCCACTTCGCGCCGACGCCCATATGCAGCCACGCGTCGTAATGGAACGGCTGCCACTGCACCATCATGTCGAGCGTGAAATCCCCCCATGCCTCTGCAGAGCCGATTTTGGCGTTCATGTGAATACCGCCGCCTGCCATCATGACAGCCGGGGTCATCGCGAAAAACGCATTGCCTTTCAGATAGATGTCGGGCGTAACCTGATACTTCAGCTCCAGCCGCGGCACGGCCGGGTAGTGCGGTTCGGGCGTGTAGTGACGGCTGTAGCCGCCCAATGACAGAACGAAATCGCCCGCATGTGGCCCGGTGAGCCACGAGTAAAAGGCGAACCCGCCGCTAAGATGGCAGAGCGGGCCATAGACATAGGATTTCGGGTTCAGCCGGGCTTCGACCGCGACGAGCCCTTCTGATGGGGCGAAGCGCGCCTTAAGGTCCAACTCGACACGCGCCAGTGCAGGCGCGCCCTGACGCATCTCAGCGGGCGGTGTTTCGTAATTGGCGGTGCCCAGCAGGTCCACTTCGAAGTCGCGCCCGAAGCTGACAATGGCAACCAGATTGCCGTTGAGCAGGCGGAAGGAGTTGAACTTAATCCCGGCGGCGAGGAAATACGCGCCCAGCTTTGGCTCGATATAGCGGTGCAGCGCGGTAAGCTGCGCGCCGGGGTCGGAATCGACGGGGGCGTTTGTGCTTGTCTGTTCGGCGGCGGCGATCAGCGGGAAGCTGCGGACCTCTTCAATGGGTGGCATATGCACTTGGCGGTGAATGCCAAAGCCCGCGGCCAGCCCATCGACAAAGAAAAAGGGCGGCCCGCCCAGCGGCATACCCAGAACACCGAAGATAAAGGCCGACGGGGCGCCGTCGATCATCTTGAACGCGCCCAGTGCGGACAGCGAGAATTTCGGCGTGCCGATCATCACCTGCCCAGCGAAATCGCCGTCAAGGTTCAGGAACGCACCCGACAGGGCCACCGGGCCTTTGCGGAAATCGATCCCCAGACCTTGCAAATGCGGCTCCAAGGCGCGGGTGTCGAAGGTGTATTTGGCCCCCAGCCCATCCACCGATAGTGACAGCCCGCCAAGACTGAGCGCGGCGTCAAAGGCAATCTCAAGCGAGCTGTTCTGATCGCCAAGCGCCCAGCCCACCCGGTCAACCGTCAGCGGACCGAGGCTTTTCCCGATATCTGTCCATGCCAGCCCATCCGGCGGCGGCGCGGCGGCGGGTGCGGCGGGCTTGGCCGGGGACGCGGCGTGCGCCGTGCCGCCCAAGCTGACCGAAGGCAGTGGCTGCGGCGGCCCGCTCAGATGCAATTCGGCGGCAAGATTCATACCATCGCTCAGCGCACCGGACGGAAGCGCCAGATCACCGGGCAAAGCCTGCTTTGCGGCGTCCGGGTCGGCAAAACCGGGCGAGAGGTAATAGGGCTTGATCACAAGGCCCAGCCGCTCCCCTTGTGGCATGAGCGTTCCGAGCAGGGGCAACTCGCCCAAGCGGCTCAGATCTACCCCCGCCTCCACATGCGCCGCGATCAGCAGCTTTGCGTCCTTGTCAAGCGCGACCCCCAGCGCATGCGCGGTTATGTCAATCCCCGTGCCGCCCTGTCCCAGCGCTTGCGCTGCATCCAGCCCCACGGCTTGGAGCAGCGCGTCCAGCGTCAGCGTACCTCCGGCGGGTATCACCGCGCTGCCCGCAAGGATCGTCACTTGGCCCGTCTCCAGCGCCACATTGAACACCATCCCGCCCAGCGTCAGGGTCGCAGACGCCGTCACCGCATTTTGCGCACCGTTCAGATGCAGCACCAGTTGGGCCTCTGATCCGGTCCAATCGATGTGGCACTCCAGCGCGAAGCTGCGCTGATGGGTGTCGATTTGAGCAGCAATCTCGCTCAGCTTCATAGACTTGATCACGGGCGGGACGCGCACCTTGCCGCCTGTCATCTGGGCCACCAGCGTGCCCAGCGTGAAGCGGCGATGTGGCAAGACAAGCCGCCCCGCCAGCGCCCATCCTTGCGCGTCCACCGCGCCGGAGAGGTCAAGCTGCACTTTGCGGGACGCGCTCACCTCGACTTCCAGTGTCCCTTCCGCATCCAGCGCGAGCGCGTCCGCGCTAGGGCCAAGCGCCAGTTCGGCAGCAGCATGGGTCAGCGCGACGGGGCCAAAGTGAAACACATCCTGAAGCTCGATATGCAACACAAGCCGGCGGAACGGGATCGAGCCCAGCAGCGAGAACCGTTTCAGCGTATGGCTTACCCTGTCCGCCACCAACCCGCGCGAGGCCAGAAACGGAGCGGCTTTGTGATACTCCGCCGGGGTCAGGCTGGCCTCGATCACCTGCGCGGGCATCGAGAGCTTCGCGTCGATTACCATGTCGTCGATTTGCACAGAGCAATTGGCATCTACGATCAGCCTGCCGTTGGACCATTCCACCTGCGCTGCCGCCATGCGCAGTGCAAAGCCGGGCGCAATGCTCAGATCGCTCGCGTCCCACGCGATGGTGAAGCGCAGATCAAACCCCTGCTGCGACACCTCCGAGCGTTCCAGCAGCAAATCGCGCACGGTGATATTGCGCACGGGCAAGCCATCGGGGATGAAGCTATCCTCACCGCTCAGATCGGCGACCATCTCGGCGATATCACCGATGCTGACCCCGTCTGGGCCAATGCGCAGCGCCCCGTCCCGAAACGTGACCGGCCCGCCTGCCGTGATCCGGGGCAGATGGCTGAGCAGCCGGGCGCTGATCTGGTCGAATTCCATAAACCCTGCCCCTATTCGCTCATCAACATCACAGGCGGCACCTGCATTTCCGACAACATCCGGGCCGCACGGTTTTCCAAAGCTTGTGCCAGTTTCGGTCCATAATCGTTGGTGCTGTAGGGCGTGGGATAGAAACGGGTGTGCAGGTCAATCATCCCCTCACTGCCAACCCGTTTCACCTTGTCGAAGGAAAGCCCCAACTGCACGGCCAGTGCGGAGGATTTGAGCCAGTTTGGCAGTTCGGGATCGATTCCGGTCATACGTGTGAGCCATGATTTCTTCTCATGCGCGTCGCTTTTGTTGACGAAAGGCGTGCTGACCCCGCCTTCACCCTCTGTCCACGGCTCTGGGTTCCAGCCCAGTTTGATAAGCGAGCGGCTTTTGTCCTGATCCTCGGCAATGCGGTAGCGCAGGCGGATGGATTGCAGCACCAACTCGGTCTGCCCGCTGCGCTCGGCCAGATTTTTGAAATCGACCTGCTCCAGCAAGTTCGGCACGCGCCCCTCGCTGTCCAGACGCACCAGAGTTGCGGAGGTCAGGGCAAAGCCGCTTTCGACAATCAGCGAGGCGTGGCGGTCGATCAGGCTTTCGTCAAATTCGTCGATATCGCTGTCTGGGTGGTGGAAGCGCCCGCCATCGCGCCCTTTGCGCTTGCCGTCACCCTCTTCCTTCGTCTCAAGATCATCATCGCCCACCCAGCTTGGGGCGCGGCGCATGAAGCTGCGCAGCTCTTCGGTTGAAACCCGAAGCTGCTTTTTCATTGCCTGTTCCAGCTTGTGTTCTTCGGGATGGGAGGATTCCAGCGAGCGGGGTTTGTGACCCGGCGCAGGGCGGCCCACTTCGCGGCAGACTGCAGCATAAGCGCCATAGCGGCCTGCCATGACCGACAGGCCAAAGGACATGCCGCTGCCATTGGGATGGAGGTGGCGCATTGTCGCGCTGCCCCCCGGTTCATCGTCAAACCAGTTCCCAATGGCCGAGCGATAGGTCATCGTGACCATATTTTCCTTATGGGTCTTCTTGGAGCCCCCATGGCTGTTGTCGTCCTTCGGGTTATCCTTGGGTCTGATGTTTGTGCGCAGTTTGGCGCTCGCCTCGGCATCAAACAGAATTTTGTTGTAATGGATCACCGTATCCTGCGTCGTCACCAGCGTTTTGCCTGTCCACCCCACGCCCGTGCCGGGCACGAAGTTCTGGTAGCGGAAGCTGACGCGCTTGCTGCCGACACGGCCCCGCACAAAGGCTTTGCCCGTCACAAGCGCAGTAGGAAGTTGCAGCTTGGCCCCGGCAGAAGCTTCGCCCCAGCCTTCGGCCGTGCTGATGTTCAGATAGCATAGAGGCCGCGTGTTGCTTTGGCCGGGAGAGGGCGGGAAAGGCTGGCCGGAGCCAGTTTTGCGCTCTTTGGCGCGCTCCAACGCCTCAATGAACTCCGTTGCTTCTGCTTGGCGCAGGCGGGCGACGGGCAGGATTTGCGCCGCGAAGGCCGCGCCGGGATGGTCGCCTTCGGGAAACTCGGGGTTGGGCTTGTCGGGGTCCAGAAAATCGCCCCACGCCTTGAAGTCGGCCTGCGCACCGCGCAGCTCCGCCAGCAAGTCATCGGTGACAAGAGTGTTGCTCCGCGCCCAGCGATAGACCTTCTTCGCCCGTGACGCGGCGGTGCGCACCACCGTCCGCAGCCCGGCGGCAATCGGGGCATTGTCCACATCGGGGATCACCGTGTCATCGACCCAGCCCGCCATGGTTTCGGCCCCATCGACGAGGTAGCCCACCCGTTCCTTTTGCTCAGCGATCACCTCTCCGGCGCGGCGCGCCACATGGCCCAGCCCGCGCGCCTCTTTTGCGCCGCCGCCCACTTTGATCAGCCAGACCGCCGCGCGGGATTTGAGGTTATCCTCCATCACATCGTCGACATAGTTCGACAGGTTGTCATCCTGCGCGCTATGCCCGAAATGGCGGACCTCGGTGTCATTCAGCCCGGTTGTGCGCAGCTTGAACCCGCCGCTGGCCTTGCCGCCAATCGACAGCCCGGCCTCGTCCGAGCCGAAATTGTCCGCCAGCCCGGCCCACGCGCCCAGCGCGACCTGCCCTTTGCCTTCCTTCGTCTTGCCCGACAGATGGGCCACGGCGATCGGCGCGGCGGCGGTCCATGCGGGCTTGGCAAGCGGCGGCAGCGGGACAATTTTGCCATCGGCGAACAGGTCTTTGGCATGGCGCAGCGCGGGGCCTTCGGGGCGCGTCAAATGCTTATCCCACACATGGCGCTGCATCCGGTGGAGCGTCAAAATCGCATGGGCCGAGACCGCCCCCGACAGCCCCGCCCCCACGGTCAGATGGACGAACGGGACCAGCATCGCGCCGAAATCAATCTTTGCCGATGAACTCAGCCCATAGCCGCGCTGCGAATAGGCGAGGCTCAACTGGCCCTTTAAATCCAGACCCGGAAGATTGAGCCGCTGCAAATAGCCAAGGGCTTTGCCCTCGTCACTTTTCTTTGCCGCAACAACTTTCTTGAGGCTCTTCGGCGCCTTTTTCAATTCGGACCACCCCTTCCCTTGCGGCAAGGTTGCAAAGAAAGTCCGGTTTTGTCACGACTTTTCTAGTTTAGCGATATTTTTTGGACTCCGACCGGCGAGGTGGCTTGGTCCGGCTGAGGCCCTACCCCGCGGCCAAACTGTCCAGCACCTCCAAGGCCCGCTCCGCCATCTCCTCCGGCACATAGGCGTGATCGTGGTGATAGGCGGCGACCATGTTGCAGGGGATGCCTGCGTCTGCCAGCGCGGTGGCTACGGCGGCGGTGAGGCCAACACCATCCAACGCCGAGTGGACTTGCAGCGTCAGGCAGGCCATGGGCAGGGCAGTGTCGAAGCCGTGGGCGGCGGCCACCTCAAGCGGGAGGATCAGGGACACACCCTCGGCCTCGGCATAGGTCGCGATGGCGGCGCGGATGAGGTCCGGCGATGGCTCTGGCGCGGTGCAAAAGACAAAGTGGCCGGGCTGGCGTTTCGGGGCCATGCCAGCGATCATCTCAGCGCGGTCTTTGACGGGCGTTACCACGGGATTTCGGCGCGGTCGCGGAAGAATTTTCCGGTGGGGCCACCCTCGGGCAGGCGCGCGAGCCAGAGCGCTGTTTGCGCGCCCTCTTCCGGGGTGCGGGGCGCGGCAGCACCGCCCATCTCCGTATGGACCCAGCCGGGGCAGCAGGCGTTGACAAGCACCCCCGGCGGCAGATCACGCGGCAGCACATGGGTCAGCGCGTTCAGCGCCGCTTTGGCGATGCCGTACGCCCCCGGCCCCTCGAGCCCTTCGCCAAAACTGCCCCAGCCCGAGGACAGGTTCACAACCCGCCCCCAGCCTTGCGCAGACATGTGCGGCACGCAGGCGCCGATCAGGTGGTAGGGCGCGTGGAGCATGACTTGCATGGAGGTCTCGAACCCGATGGGCGTATCGGTCAGGCTGTCTTCGATCAGCACGCCCGCATTGTTGATCAACACATCGACCCCGGCGATTTGCTCGAAGGCCGGGGCGTAGGTTTCGGGCTCGTCGAGGTCCAGATGGACCCATTCCACACCCAGATCAGCCGCGGTGCGGCGGCCTTGGTCAGGATCGCGTGCGCCAATCACAACGCGGTGGTCGCGGCGCAGACCAGCGGCGATGGCGCGGCCAATGCCGCGATTTCCGCCAGTGATGAGGGCTGTTTTGGGGGCTTGCATGGCGCGGATTTGGCCATGCTTGCGCATTGATGGCAAGCGGAGAATGGGGGCGCTGCCCCCTCGCGCTGCGCGCTCACCCCCGAAGTATTTTTCACCCGAAGAAGGAGGGGGCGCGGCGCGTCTATCTTCTCTGGGTTTCAAATGCTTCGGGAGCTCGTCCAGTTAAGCGCCATTGGTCTGAGCGAAACTGGACGACGGGCTGGCCTGCGCTGGTGCACCGTACGCCCCTCTTACCGAAGGTTAACAGCGGATGCGCTATACCCTGCCGCGAGATCTCAGATCGGGCGCGTGCCTTTGGCTGACAATGTACCAAGGCCGCGTGCGATTATCAGGTAAGATGGTTCACGACCCGTGCGCCTTTGGATGTCGGATTTTTTCCCCGGCGTCCGACCATCTGTCATTCATGGCAGGCCTGCCGACCCTGATACTGTTCATACACTGCGGAAATGCCGACCAGCCTGCCCCGGAGCGACCGGGATGCGGGCCAATTGGCGTGGTACCACAAGACTTTTATCTGACTTTGAGCGTCGCCAGCCCGATCATCGCGAGGATGAGGGAGATGATCCAGAAGCGGATCACGATTTGTGGCTCGGCCCAGCCTTTCTTCTCATAATGGTGGTGGATGGGGGCCATCAGGAACACACGTTTGCCGGTGCGTTTGAAGTAGAGGACCTGAATGATCACCGAGAGCGCCTCGACCACGAAGAGGCCACCAACGATTGCCAGAACGATTTCGTGTTTGGTGCTCACTGCTATGGCTCCGAGTGCGCCTCCCAAAGCCAGTGAGCCGGTGTCGCCCATGAAGACGGCAGCAGGGGGTGCGTTGTACCACAAAAAGCCAAGGCCGCCGCCGAAAAGGCCCGCGCAGAAGATCAGGATTTCGCCGGTGCCGGGGACGTAATGCACATCGAGATACTCGGTGAAGTCTACGCGGCCCACGGCGTAGGCAATGATGCCCAGCGTGCCAGCGGCGATCATAACGGGCATAATCGCAAGGCCATCCAACCCGTCGGTCAGGTTCACCGCATTGGCAGCCCCTACAATCACGATGATAGAGAAGGGGATGAACAGCACGCCCATATTCACCAGCACGTCTTTGAACACCGGCAGCGCGAGCTTGTATTGCAGCGCCTCGGGGTGGTTGATCGAGGCGAAATAGGCTGCGATGGCCGCGATGATCAGGCCCAGAGCGAGGCGGATTTTGCCGGACACGCCAGCGGTGGTTTGCTTGCTGACCTTGGCGTAATCATCGGCGAACCCGATAGCGGCGAAGCTGAGCGTGACGCCCAGCACGATCCATGTGAACGGGTTGTCGAGCCGCGCCCAGAGCAGGGTCGAGGTTGTCAAAGCCCCGACGATCAGCAGCCCGCCCATGGTCGGGGTGCCTGCTTTGACGAAATGCCCCTCCGGCCCGTCGTCGCGGATGGGCTGGCCTTTGCCCTGCTTGCGGCGCAGCACGTTGATCAGCGGCTTGCCGAACAGGAACCCGAAGACCAGCGCGGTCAGGAATGCCCCGCCTGCGCGGAATGTTATGTAGCGGAAGAGATTGAAGAAATCCCCGCCATCGGACAATGCCGTCAACCAATAGAGCATGTGGGGGGCTCCTTACTCATCATCTTGTGAACCAATGTCGGAATTCGGCGCGGGATGACCCATTTTGCGGATGGCGTCAACGACCGCGGCCAGTTTCATCGACAGCGAGCCTTTGACCATCACCACATCGCCGCTGTCGAGGCGGGGACGCAGGGCGGCGGCCATCTCGGCGCTGGTGTCGAAATGGAGACCCTGTTTCGCGGCGGGCAAGGCCGCGTGAAGGTTTTGCATCAAGGGGCCGACCGTGTGAATCGCATCAATCTGATCAACGCTCTCCAGCGCGGCGATCCCGGCATGCAGGTCAGGCCCGGTGGGGCCGAGTTCCTTCATATCGCCCAGCACCGCGATGCGCCGTCCCTTGGACACGCGGCCGACATCATGGGTGACAGTCGCGGCGGCCAGCACCTCAAGCGCGGCGGCCATCGAGGTGGGGTTGGCGTTGTAGCTTTCGTCGATCAACTCAAGGCGCAAATGCTCCTCGACCTGGTCCATCTGGATCACCTCGCGCGCGCCGCGTCCGTGGAACGGCGTCCAGCGGCCAAGGCTTTGGGCGGCAAGAGCGAGGTCGGCGCCGAGTTCCTGCGCAGCGGCGAGCGCGCCGAGGCCATTCATCGCGAAATGCCGACCGGGCGCGGCGAGTTTGAACAGCAGCGGCGCGCCGTTCGCTTGCGCTTGGATGACGGTGGCGGCATCGTGGATCATCACGTCTTTCAGCACGAAATCAGTGGCTTGCGCGCCGAAACTTACCTGTTGTTCGGCCACCTCATCGGCTTTGGCCTTCAATATGTCTGCCGTGTCTATGTCGGCGTTCAGGACTGCGACGCCGCCCGGCTCTAACCCGTCGAGGATCGCGGCCTTCTCAACCGCGATGCCGGAAATGTCGTCGAAGGCTTCCAGATGCGCCGCTGCGACGGTCGTCACCATGGCCACATGCGGGCGGGCCATGCGGGCCAGCGGGGCGATTTCGCCGGGGTGGTTCATGCCGATCTCGATCACGGCAAATTCGGTATCAGCGGGCATCCGGGCCAGTGTCAGCGGCACGCCCCAATGATTGTTATAGCTGGCGACGGAGGCATGGGTGCGGCCCTGATCGCCCAGCATATCGCGCAGCATTTCCTTGGTGGAGGTCTTGCCGACAGAGCCAGTGATCGCCACCACACGCGCGTCGCTCCGCGCCCGCCCTGCCCGGCCCAAGGCTTCCAAGCCCGCCAGCACATCGTCCACGATCAGCAGCGGGGCAGTGTCGTCCAGCCCGTCCGGTATGCGCGAGACCAGCGCGGCGGCGGCACCGTTCTGGAGCGCCTGTGCCACGAAGTCATGACCATCGCGGGCGGCCTTGAGCGCGACGAACAAATCGCCCGGCTCTATCGTGCGCGTGTCGATAGAGATACCGGTGCAGGCCCAGTCGGTTGTGCTGCGCCCACTTGTCGCGACGGCGGCATCGGCGGAGGTCCAGAGGGTCATATCAGCGTCCCATCCAAAGCGGCGACGGCAATGCTCGCCTGTTCCACATCGTCAAAGGGCAGGATGTCGTCGCCGACGATCTGCCCGCTTTCATGCCCCTTGCCCGCGATCAGCAGCGCATCGCCCGGCCCAAGCGCATCCACGGCGCGCAGGATGGCTTCGGCGCGGTCGCCCACCTCGGTCGCGTCCGGGCAACCTTCCATAACCGCAGCGCGGATCGCGGCGGGGTCTTCAGAGCGGGGATTGT
>CAZPXE010000097.1:0-9850 GCA_964590545.1 uncultured Rhodobacterales bacterium
TCCATCAAATCCGACCTTGTGCCACGTTGCGATGTCGCCGCGCAGCGTGAGAACGGGATGACCTTCCAAAAACGGATTCGTGCAAAGTTCAGCCATCACGCTGCCGTCCGAAAAATGGCACAGCGCGTGCATACCATCGAACAGGACCGCTGCCTCCTGTGGCACTTGCTCCGCATCCAAAGCTTCTAAAACCGGGGCGCTCGCGGGTTTTAGATTTTGTCCTATTCCCACCACGCCAACGGGGCCGCAAATGACCAAGAAACCGGAATAGATGCCATCCCCAAAGCGCAGCACGTTTGTTCGCACTGTCGCGCGCTGCTCCCAAAGCTCAGTGTATTCAGCCTGCACACCGGCCTCGATCATCCGTCCTTCGGCATCAAATGAGATCGCGCCGACATCAAGCGCATGTGGGGAGCCGTGCCAATTCACCTCGCGGTGCCACGTGCATTTGTCGCCGTGAAGCGCAACATGTCCTGCGAACCCTTCAGCCTGTGCGAGCTTGCGCAGTGTCGCGGCGTCCAACTCAGCCAGACACCGCGCATTGCCCAGATCAGGCCGCTGCATTGGAATGCGCACATCCGCATAATCCAACCCCGCCTGCATCCAGTGAACGCGGGTTGTATGGTCCTCAAATCCGGGGGCCTTGATCCAATCCCGCACCCAATGACCTTGGATGTCGTTCAGCCCGATCACTCGGCCGCCATTTTGTTGGCTTGCAAGGCTGCGACGATCTCGTCCGAAGTCAAAACCGCCCCTTCTTGCAAGTATTCCATCGCATTCAGCGAGGCCTGTTGCGCTTCGGGTGAAGTCCCGCCGACGCAATCGCTGACGACGCGGCAGTAGTAGTCATGTTGGTGCCCATCGACGAAACTGTAATGCACACACACATCCGTCATACAGCCCACAAGGATCAGCGTTTCGGCCTTCAGCCCTTTCAAAAGGATTTCGGTCTCTGTGCCAAAAAACACCGAGTACCGGCGCTTGTGCACGAAGTAATCTGTTGGCCGCATATCCATCTCTTCGACCGCAACCGGGGTACCGGGTTCACCTTCCAGACAGTGGATATCTTCGCTGCCGTCTAGCTCGCGGCCATAGTCGATCTTGTTGCGGCGGTGGATTTCCTGAAAGAACACCACCGGAATATCCGCCTCATGCGCGGCATCAACGACTTTGCGGGCGTTTTCGATATTCTCCCGGAAGCCGGGCATCGATGGGATGCCCGCATCATCGCGGTCCAGAAACGCACCTTTCTGGATGTCGATTACAAGCAATACGGGCTGGCCGACAATCGTGGGCTGACGTGACATGGCGTGTCCTTTTTATTTCCGAGATTGATCCGCACCCATCAAGCGCGGCAGGTCCCCCCAGCGGGCGACAGCCGAGAAGACAAGGACCGAGACGGTCAGGAAGGTGATCGCGGCAACGGCCATTGTGGGGGTGTAGCCGTTCCGCAGTGAGTTGAAGATTTGCAGGGTCACTGTCGCATAGGACGAGGCTGAGACAAAGAAAATCACGATGAATTCGTTGAAGGACAGGACCAGCACGAAGAAAAACCCCGAAATAGTATAGGGCACCGTTTGCGGCAGAACGACGGTGCGGAACGCCACCTGCTCGGTCGCGCCCATCGTTGCGGCAGCGTCAAGATGGGAGCGGTCGATGGATTGCAGCCCAATGGATATGGTCACAAGTGGCAGCGCCATGAGCAGGATGGCATGGCTGATCACACCCGCCCAAATCTCACCCAGCCCGCCATTGAAGGCCCAGAAAAACCCGAGCCCCACGCCGAACACAATCGGTGGGACGGCGAAGGGGAGCGAGCCTAGCCCTGCCAGCGCCTTCGACGCTTTTGATCCGGTGGACCACAGCAGATAGGCAATCGGCCAAGCCAGAAGGATCGCAAGGGTTGCGGCCCCCACGGCGACGATGATGGAGTTCCAAAGGGCCGCTGTCCAAACCGGCTCCGAGACGAAAAACTCGCCAAACCGCACAAATGTTGGGTCCACTGGCGGAAAGAACATGCTGCGTCCGGAATTCAGCGCCGCGCCGCAAACCACCACAATCGGAAGCGCCAGCACCAGCGCGGCAAGGCCCATATAGATGGTTCCGAAAACGCGCATTACCTCGCCTCCGACCGGCTGTTCAGAAGATGGCCGAGATAGAGGCACAGGCTGGCCGAGATCAGCAACATGATCGCCTGCGTTGCACCGAACGGCGCGTTCAGATTGGCGCCGCGAATATTGGCATAGATCGCCACGGCGGTGGTGTGTTTGTTCGGCGCAGCAAAGACGGTGACCGATACGTAAGTTCCCAGCAGGAAAACAAAAAGCAGCAGCGTTGTTCCGAACAGCGGCAGGCGGATGGACGGCAGCGTCACTGTCCGGGTGACCGTCCAACGCCCTGCCCCCATCGTCCGCGCCGCCTCGGTCAGGGACGGGTCAAGCCGCGACAGGGCCGGATAGAGCAGGATGACGGCATAGGGCCAGACAAGGTAACTCATCGTCAAAATCGTCGCGAAGTCAGAGGTTTTGAACTTCACATTGCGCGGGTTGGCAAGGCCCCAATCGCGCAGGGTTTGAAACCAGCCCACATCCTTCAGCCAAGCGGTCAGGCCCGTTTCCTTGAACAGCTTCGGCAGGCCGGAATTGTTCGACAGCAGAATGTCCCAGCCCATGACGATGAACACTTCGGACAGCGACAGTGACGACAGGATAAACACCAGCCAGATCGCCTGCGTCGAGCGCTTGAGGCGCGCAAGAAGCAGCGTGAACGGCAAGGCCGTCAGCACCGCGATGAGCGAAGCGATGACGGCGAAGTGGAACGAATAGTAAAGCTGCTGCAGGTACAGAAACGTGACCTCATCAGGCCAGAGCACACCGACAAAGAAGCGTTGGTAATTCTCCAACGTGAAGTCCCAGACCCACGCCGCCCCGTCGATCTTGCGCCCGAAGGAAATTGCAAACACCAGCAGGAACGGCAGGACGCAAAAGATGGTGACGACAGCGCCAAGCCCCCACACCAAGAGCCGCCCGGCTGGGATAGCGGACAGCTTGCCTGTATTGGCGACAGGGGCCGTAGCGTCGATATCGTCCGCAACGCTCATGCAGCTTTCGCCCCGGGGAAAACCTGCAGCGCCGAGGCCGGAAGGCGCACGCTTGTTGCATCCCCGGTTTTCAGCTTGGGATTGGTTTCACCGGCGGCATATTCCGCGATGATCGGGCCGATCTCGGAGTGCAGATGATATTCGCGGATCGGGCCCAGATCGCGGACGAACATGACCTTGGCAGGTACGCGGTTTTCACCGGGATCATCGTCGATACAGGTGCGTTCTGGCCGGATCGCAAGGCGCACAGCGCTGCCAGGTTGAAAGTTCGCCTCTACCTGCAACAGGCTGTCGCCGACCAAAATACCGTTCGGTTTCGACACCCCATCAAAGAAATTCGCCTTGCCGATGAAGTCCGCCACAAAGGCGTTGGCGGGTTTGTGGTAGATTTCTTGCGGATGGGCGATTTGTTCGACGCGCCCGTTGGACATGACGACGATCTGGTCCGCCATTGTCATCGCCTCGCGCTGGTCATGGGTGACAACAATCGTTGTGATCCCAAGGCGTTGCTGGAGCAGACGCAACTCCACCTGCATCTCTTCGCGCAGCTTGGCATCCAGCGCGGACATCGGCTCATCCAGCAGGAAAACCTCTGGCTCTTGCGCCAAGGCGCGCGCGATGGCGACACGCTGACGTTGCCCACCGGAGAGTTCCCCAATGCGCCGATCACCAAAGCCGCCCAGTTGTACGGTGTCCAGCAATTGGCTCGCTTTCTCGAACGCGTCTGACTTGCTCGCGCCGCCGATGGTAAGCGAATAGGCCACATTCTCGCGCACAGAATAATGCGGGAACAGCGCGAAGCTTTGGAACACCATGCCAAACTTGCGCTGATGCGCCGGCAGCGCGGTGATGTCGGAGCCGTCCAAACGAATGACGCCCCGCGTCGGCTGTTCCAGCCCCGCGATCATCCGCAGCAGCGTGGTCTTGCCGCAGCCAGATGGCCCCAGCAAGGCCGTAAGTTCCCCTTTTGGGAAACTCAGGTCGGTCGGTTCAACGGCGCGGGTGTTCCCAAATGATTTGGAAACACCCTTAAGGTCTAGGCCAGCCATCTCGCGTCAGGCTTCGGCCAGCATCTTGTCCCAGCTTTCCTTGATGAACGTTTCATTATCAAGATAGGCCTCATAGGCGGGCTTGATCGACGGATTGCCGGAGACAAAGTTGAACTCTTCATCCGTCAGGTCCGTCATGGATTTTTCGACCAGCGGCGCGGTCCCAATCTTGCGGCTCATGAGGGCTTGAATGGCTGGCTCGGACGAGAAGTTCATGAACTCCGCCGCTTCGGCCGCCTTGTCGGACCCATCGGTCAGGCACCAAGAGCCATAGTCCTGCAAGTTCCCCTCTTTGGGGAAGGTCGGTTTAATCGGGAACCCGTCCAGCGCCATCAAATTCGCCACGTCGAGGTAATACATCCCCGCAACGACGTCGCCATTCTTCATGGATTGCTCCATCTGGCTTTCAGCGGTCCACCACAGGGCCACGTTTGGTTTAAGTTCCGCGACCTTTTCGATAATCGCTATGATGCCGTCGTTGGACATCATGGTTTCCGAGCCATCAAAGAATGTCGCAGCAGTGAAGTCCAAAAGGCCCGCATTGTAGTTGCGCCCCAAGCCAAGGGAGGCTTCGAACACGGAGCTGTCCCAGAAATCCGCCCAGCTTGCAGGCGTTTCCACCTCATTGGGGTTGAACACCATCGCTGAGAACCACGACATCGCCCCAACACCTTGCGGCCCGTCATTGCCTTCGAACACGAAATAGCTGTCAAGATTGCTCGCGCCAGTGATCTTAGCCAAGTCCAACGGTGCGATCAGCCCGCCGATCCGGCTGGCCTTGATCATCGTATCGCGCGCAAACAATGAAATGTCCGTTGGAACATTCCCTGCGGCCATTGCCTGTTGCAAGGTCACCAGCCAGTCAGCCGAGTTGGGTTGGGTGATGCTTTCCACCTCAATCCCTGTTGCTGCGGTGAATTCCGGATAGACGAACTCTTTGAAACTGTTCTCGAAATACCCGCCATAAGAGCCGACCCGCAAAGTGCGCGTTTGCGCGATAAGTGGTGAGGCAAGTGCCGATGCTGCAACGCCTGCTGCACCCGTTTTCAGCAAGCTGCGCCGTGTAAGCTGTGCCATGATATGTCCTTTCATTCCCCTGACTCGCACCTAGGATAGGCGTGCCGAGCCTTTTTTCTGATGGGAATGAGCGGTCAGAAAGGGGCGTACGGTCAATCAAAACGACCCTAAATTCACCAACTGCGTGTGCCTTTGCCTAAATTGCGAGCATTCACGCCGGGCAAGTCACCTTTCCTAAGCGTCCAAGAGTCGATTTTGGGCGTTTTGATGCAAACTGATCCGACGCACGAAAAAAGGGGGCAAAAATGACCGACGTGGCAGATGTGGAACTCAAGGCGCTGACAGTGGATGACGCGACCTTGCCGGTGATTGATCTATCGGGACTGTTCAAAGATGACCCGGCCGAGAAGGCGCGCGTTGCGCAGGAGCTCGGATCGGCGGCGCGCACGTCGGGCTTCTTTTATATCACGGGCCACGGCGTCCCACAGGATTTGATCGACGCCACCTTCGCCGCGTCAAAGGAATTCCACGAAAAGCCGCGATCGTTCAAAATGAAAACATGGTCGGGCTTCACGACCAACCATCGCGGCTATGTCCCGTTCGAAGAAAACGGCACGCTGTTCCCGAAGGTCATCAATTTCAACGAAGCTTGGGATATGTCCTATGAGGCCCCGGCGGACCACCCCGACTATCTGGCGGGCTGGCGCATGACCGGGCCAAATGTCTGGCCTGATCTCCCCGGCTGGCGCGAGACAATCTCTGGCTATTATGACGCCATCTTCAACCTTGGCCTGCGCCTGCTCGACGCGTTGGCGCTGGAATTGGGCGTGCCGTCCGAGGAGTTGACCCGCCATATCACCTGCCCCACCTCTCAGTTGCGACTGTTGCGTTATATCGAAAACGAGATGCCGCAAACCAAGGACATTACGGGCATCTCTGCCCATTCAGATTTCGAGTGCTTTACCATCCTGCTCCAAGGTGCGTCCGGGCTTCAGGTGATGAACGCCGATGATGTGTGGATCGAAGCGCCGCCCATCCCCGGCACCTTTATCGTCAATATCGGAGACGTCTTTGAAACATGGTCCGGCGGTCAGTTCAAATCGACCCAGCACCGGGTGATCAACACGGGTCGTGAGCGGTATTCCATGCCGCTGTTTTTCGGCCTCGATTATCACGCGACCATCGAACCGCTGGAAAAGTTCAAAACCCCCGAAACAATTGCGAAATACCCGCCCATGAAAGCGGGCGATCACTTAATGCGTATGTCTGTCAACGCATTTCGGTATATGGCTGAGGCGCGCGCACAAGGGATTTTCACCCCCGATTTCGAGGTGCCCGAGGAAAACCCGTTCATGCGTGAGGCCAAAGAACCAGCCGAATAGCCATGGCGTTGGAACCCCATCCCGACTTCGCCGCGATCGCGTTGCCACGAAGCCTTGAGCTTGGCATCTATAACCTGACGCCGCTATCCCCCGCTGAAGTGGATGAAGACTACGCCGCCGTTATGGCCACCGCGCCGCTTCTGGGGGATTTCTTTGGCGACTGGCCCGAAGGCCTGACGCGGGCAGAGAACCTGATCGATCTCGCTTGGCATGAGCGGGAGTTTACCACCAAGCGGTCTTTCTCGTGGATCATCCGCAATACGAGCGGCAGCTACATTGGCTGCTTTTATCTTTCCCCCGCCCCCGGAATGCTTGGGCAGTGCCAAGCCGACTTATGGCTGTGCGATATTGCGGATCGCACAGCCACCGCGCACGGCATCAAATCCGCGCTTGCAGATTGGCTGGCCGAGCACCTTCCCGACACCATCGCCCTGACTTGGGCCACTAGTCCCAAACTGGATTGAAACCATGACACTTCCCGTTGCAGAAAGCTGGTTCAAAGCCAGCAAAATTGACGCCGACACGACGCTTATTATCGAGCCACATATTCATGTGCTTGAACAAGCCAATATGTTCCTTGTTGAAGGGAGCGAGCGGGACATGATCCTCGACACGGGCATGGGGGTGATCCCATTCAAACCCTATCTCGATACGTTGCGGAAAGATCCAAGCAAAGAGATCATTTGCGTCTCATCCCACACACATATCGACCATATCGGCGCGGTTCACGAATTTGACACCCGCCTTGTTCATCCTGCGGAAGCAGAGGAAATGGCCGCCCCCTCGGGCCTGACCACGTTGTTCCGGCGCGATATGCCGGAGACGCTGCTGCAAACCTTTCTCGAAGCAGGCTATCCACCGATTGGCGAGACACTGATTGAAGCTCTGCCTCATACTGGATACGACCCCGAAAGCTACCGCTTGAAGGGCGCCCCGGCGACGGGGTTGTTGAACCATGGCGATTCAGTGGACCTTGGCAATCATCTCTATGAAGTGCTGCACCTTCCGGGCCACTCACCGGGCGGAATTGGCCTGTTTGAACGTAGCTCGGGCACGCTCTTTGCCGCCGACGCGATCTATGACGGCCCGCTGATTTTTGAAGGACCGGGGATGAGTGTAGAGGCCTATCGCAGCACGTTCGATTTGCTCAAAACCCTGCCGATTGAACTTGTGCATGGTGGCCATGATCCCAGCTTTGATCGCAACCGTATGTTCGAGATCATCGCCCATTACGAGGCAATCTGGGACGCGCCCGGCTTTGTTGCACAACTCGGGTAAGGGTCGGACTTCGCCTTACCCCAGAGGGATTCCCGCTGCGGTGACGGTGTACGGAATCCCCTCGGCGGTGACACTGGTGAGGTTTTCATCGACTGGGATTTGGTTGCGAAGATCGGGGCATCAGGGCGTCAAACCAACTCGATAACGACCCACGCGGCTTCAGGGCCGTGTTGTAGTTTGACTAGTTCGTGGTTTTTTCCGTCGTCGATGTTGCTCATTCATGCCAGCTATCACGTTGGATTCAAACGGTTAGTCCCAGATAGCGCTTTGTGCGACAAAGCCTTTAGGACCAACAAGTCCTTTTGGTGCGGGTGGAGGGACTTGAACCCCCACGCCTTGCGGCGCCAGAACCTAAATCTGGTGCGTCTACCAATTTCGCCACACCCGCATCGGCGCGCTGAATAGCAAAGCTCTGCGGCGGGTGCGAGGGAAAAATACAACAAATTTCGCCCCCCTATCACTGCGCGTCGCAATTCGCTCCGCTCTTGCCCCGATGTTGGTTAGTCTCCCGCCACTATTGAGGCACAAAACATAGCGAGACGCCCATGAAACCGAAAACGGTCGGGCGCGTCAGCGACGAGCAGGTCAGCTCTCCAAACGCGCAATCCTTGTGCTGCGGGCTTCCCGTGGGCACACCTATCCTGACAAGCCAAGGCACAATGGCGGTTGAATTCCTCTCCGCCGGGGACAACATCATCACCCGTAATGGCGGCGCGCAGCCGCTGGTGGATGTCCATGCGACAACCCACGCAACGCGCGGCATCAAGTTCACCGCAGGATGTTTCGGCGAGAGCGGCCCGGCAGAGGATGTAATCCTGCCGCCCGATCAGCCGATGCTGCTGCGCGACTGGCGCGCGCGGGCGTTCTTTGGGCAAAGCCAGGCGATGATCCGTGCCGGGCAATTGGTGGATGATGAGTTCATCCTCGATATTGGCCCGCGCAAACTGGTCCTGTTCCGGCTGGCCTTTGATCGCCCCCGCATCATCTATGCGAACGGAATCGAACTTGGCACCAGCGATGAGGCCATGACACCGCACCGCGCTGTCGCCTGATACTGGTTTGGAGGGTCAGCGCCCCTCCAAAGCCCGCAACACTCCCGGCAGTTGCTCCGGCAAATCCTCGGCAATCAGGCCGGGGCCAAAGGCGCGCGCGCAGTCCACATGCAACCATGTGGCGGTGCTGGCAGCCACGAACGGGTCCATGCCACGCGCCAACAGCCCCGTGATGAACCCGGCGAGAACATCCCCGGACCCGGCGGTCGCCAATTCGGGCGCGGCGCGCTTTTCAACAGCGTCATGAAGGATCACCCGCCCATCCGGCGCGGCGATCACGGTCTGTACGCCCTTGAACAGGACAACACAGCCCGCCCGCAGCGCCGCTTGCGCTGTGACCTCCGTCTTCGTCTCTCCCGCATTCAGCGCCTCCGCCAGATCCGGGAAAAGCCGCGCGAACTCCCCGCCGTGGGGGGTGATTGCGCAGCGATCGGTCAGCTTGCTAAACAATGCCTCTGGCGCGCGTTGAAATCGGCTGAGACCATCCGCATCCACAACCGTCGCCCGTTGTGCATCCAGTGCCGTCAGCACCATCGCCTGCGTATCCGCCTGCAAGCCCATCCCCGGCCCGACGCACAGCGCATTGATCCGCTTGTCCTCCAAGAGCTCCGCAAGCCCATACCCCCCGTCAATCCGCTTCAGCATGATCGAGGTGAGGTTCGCCGCATTCTCAAACATCGCCGAGCGCGGCGCGCCGACCGTCACCAGCCCTGCCCCGATCCGCAGCGCCCCCCTTGCTGCCAGCCGCGCTGCCCCCGTGCGCCCATGACCGCCCGACAAGATCAGCGCATGGCCATAGTCGAACTTGTGCCCGTCGCCCTTGGAAAGGTCAGGCAGCATATCAGCCGTGAGGTGCTGGGTGGTCATCTGTGGGAGCCTCCGGCGGGAGTTTATTTTGCCAAGCGAAGCCTATAGCCCGATATCCTTAACGACCAGTTTGCCGCAGGCATTTGGGCCGTCGTTGATAAGGTG
>CAZPXE010000098.1:0-9816 GCA_964590545.1 uncultured Rhodobacterales bacterium
GATCATCACAGCGCCGTCTTTTTCGATCATCGATTTGGCAGATGCGCGCGCCGCGTCAGACTTGGTCTGCGTGTCGCCGGTCACATACTCGACCTTTTTACCCAGAATGCCGTTACCTTTGAGCGCCTTGGACGTGAACGTGTTCATCATCCCGCCATCGCCGCCACCGTTCAGGTGCTCGACCGCCAGCTCATAAGCGCGCAGCTCGTCCGCGCCTTCGTCCGCATAGGGGCCGGTTTGCGGGACGTTGAAGCCCAGCGTCACGGAAGAGCCTGTCGGCTCGTTCGTATGCGCCGCTACCGAAGAAGCGGTGAAAATCGTCGGAACAGCAAGACCGGCGCCACCAACGGCACCCGTCTTCAGCAAGCCGCGCCGAGTCAGGTTGGATTTTGTCATGTAGACCTCCCAATGTTTACTTGCACCGCAGCCTCCAACTCCTCTTTGCAGGGGGCGCAGTGCGCACTTATGTGCAAATACAAGTAGGCGAAGTTTTGAAAAGTTTCGCAATAACCCCCTTGTACCGCACATTAATTTTGTAAATAGTTCGACAAGAGTTCGCGGTTAATTGTAAATTTTGTTATGCGGCGGCGCGGAAACACATTGAGTTTCAACCAGAAATGAGGACGTTACGTCATGTCGGGAGACAATCTAACCGGCAGCCGCATTCGTGAACGGCGCATGATCGCAGGGGTCCGGCAGGCGGACCTTGCCCGTCGGATCGGGATATCCGCTTCGTATCTCAACCTAATTGAACACAACCGGCGGAGAATCGGCGGCAAACTGCTGAACGCGTTGGCAACCGCACTTGACGTAGAACCAGCGGTTTTGACGGAGGGCGCGGAAGCAACATTGATTACGGCTTTGCGCGAAGCAGATGCTGCGATCGAAGGCACCCGTGCTGAGCTTGACCGCGTGGACGAATTTGCTGAGCGTTTTCCCGGCTGGGCTGGACTTCTGGCCGCTTTGCACCAACGCATCGCTCAACTCGAACACTCGGTCGAAAGTCTTAATGACCGGCTGACCCACGACCCGCAACTGGCGGCATCTGTTCACGAAGTGCTCTCGTCTGCGGCGTCTATTCGCTCGACCGCTTCAATTCTGGCAGAAACTGAACAGCTTGAGGCGCAATGGCTGGCGCGGTTTCACGCCAATATCAACGAGGACAGCGCGCGTCTTGCGGAAAGCAGTCGAGATTTGGCGAACTATCTTGAAGGCGGCCAGAAGCAATCAGAACAAGACGTACAAACGCCGCAAGGTGAGGTGGATGCGTATCTTTCGGCGCGCAGGTACAGCTTTCCGGAATTGGAGCAAGAGCAAGACGCAGGCATTGAGCGATTGGTGAATGACAGCGAATTGTCGGCCGCATCGCAACCGCTGTTGCGCGGCGTACTCGAGGTCTATGCCGCTGACGCAAAGGCATTGTCACTGTCGGCGCTGGAACGCGTGTTCGATGAGGTCAGAGCTGAAAATGCTGAGACTGATCCCTTATCGCTAGCCACGCGTCTTTCGGTCCCTGTCGCTATCGTGATGCGTCGCTTGGCACAAATGTCGCACCCCGTGCCACTGGGATATGTGCTTGCCGACCGAGCGGGCAGTTTGCTTATGCGCAAGTCGATACCAGGCTTTGCCATTCCGCGCGGTGGCGCGGCCTGCCCACTCTGGCCTGTTTTTGCTGCATTCAGTCAACCTGGTGTTTTGATCTGTCAGCAAATCACCCAAAAGGGACGGCAACAAACGGCGTTCACCGCATATGCGATCACGGATCCGGTGCCGCCCGCGAGCTACAATTTGCCGCCGCTTCTGCGGGCGGGAATGCTTCTCGTGCCTGATACGCGACCGCAGACAGAAGCTCTGGCACCCATAGAACTTGGCGCGGCATGCCGGGTTTGCGCCAAAACACCATGCCCGGGACGGCGAGAACCGTCTGTCCTGCTAGGAGGATGAGAAGATTGCAAAAACGCGCTACAGTCGCTTTGACAGCGGGCCGTAAAACCGACAGTATCCCGCCAATCGCAAAAAGACCCGGCCAATGAGACCTCGTACCGCAGACGCGGAAAGCGCGGCAATCAAACAAGACCGGGCAAACGGGGGGACACCGGGGCATGAATAAACATGTTCTTTTGGTGGAAGATGAAGAGAACATCATCGAAGCCATGCGTTTTCTGCTGACCCGTGATGGTTGGCACGTAGAAGCACACGCAGATGGAGGCACCGCAATGGACCGGATCAGGCAGCGGCCACCCGATCTGCTGATCCTTGATCTGATGCTGCCCGGCAAGAACGGGCTTGATATTATGCGCGAATTGCGGGCCGAGCAGGGCTTTTCAAGCCTTCCGGTGTTGATGTTGACGGCGCGCGGACAGGAACAGGATCGCGATCTTGCTACACAGGTCGGCGTGAACCGTTTCATGACCAAACCGTTTTCAAATTCCGAGATGCTCGGCGCTGTCCGGGATCTCGCAGATCAGCAGTAGCCGTGATGGCGGATGATGAGGAGCCGGACCCGCGCCCTGCCGCTGTAAGGACTCGCACAGAGCATGCGCGTGCGGCTTTCCTCGACAATCCCATTGATCCCGGTGCCTTTCTGGAAAAGCGTAGCTATCGCCGCCGTCGTTTGATGGATGGTCTGCGCTTGGTTCCTGTGCTGGGTGTTTGGCTGTTTATGGTCCCGCTGTTCTGGCCCGCCAACTCGCATGTCGCCGCCAACGATGGGGTCAGCATGTCGCGCGCGCTGGTCTACATCTTTGTCGTGTGGTGCGGGCTGACGGTAACATGTGCCGTGCTAATTTTTCTGAGGCGGAGAGCCGCTGCTGGCGGCGATATCGAGGAAGATAGCCTAACGGGAAAACTCTAGATATGGCGGCGCTAAACCTTCTGATCGTGGCCAGTATCGCTTATGCCATGGTGCTGTTCATTGTGGCTTTCGCCGCAGAGCGCGCAGCGGCACATGGCCGGGCGCAATGGTTGCGTGGCCCGCTGGTCTATACTCTGTCGCTGTCGATCTATTGCACCGCTTGGACTTTCTATGGTGCGGTGGGGTATGCGGCGCGCTCGGGGCTGGAATATGTCACGATCTATCTTGGCCCCTCGTTGGTCATGATCGGCTGGTGGTGGATGCTGCGCAAACTGGTGCGGATCGGGCGCTCGCAAAGGGTCACATCGATTGCGGACCTGATCTCCTCCCGGTTCGGCAAGTCAAACACGCTGGCGATTTGTATCACCATGATGGCTGTGGTTGGGATCACGCCCTATATCGCCCTTCAATTGCAGTCGGTGACGTTCTCGGTGTCGGTCTTTGCCGAGGCGGAAGGGCGCGGGGATTTTGACACCGACGGTGCGGCCTTCTGGATCGCCTTTGGGTTGGCGCTGTTCACTCTGTTGTTCGGCACTAGGAACCTGAACGCCAACGAACGTCAGCACGGTATTGTCATCGCCATCGCGGTTGAGGCGCTGGTCAAACTGATTGCGCTGATGGCCGTGGGTGTTTTTGTTGTCTGGGGGCTGGGGGGCGGCGTCGCCGAAACGATGGCCCGGATTGATGCGTCGGAGATTGGCACATGGCAGATGGACCGCTCGCGCTGGGCGACGCTCACCTTTCTTGCCGCTGCTGCATTCCTGTGCCTGCCACGCATGTTTCAGGTATTGGTGGTCGAGAATGACAATGACGCGCAACTGGCCACCGCCGCGTGGTGCTTCCCGCTCTACCTGATGCTGATGAGCCTGTTCGTGGTGCCGATTGCCGTGACCGGACTGGCTCTGCTGCCCGGCAGCAACCCGGACCTTTACGTGCTGACCCTGCCGCTGACCCAAGGCCAAGAGCAACTGGCCGTGCTGGCCTTCCTTGGTGGCTTTTCTTCGGCCACGGCGATGGTGATCGTGGCGACGCTGGCGCTGTCGACGATGGTGTCGAACCATGTGGTGATGCCAATCTGGCTCTCAATGAAGGGCGAGGGGGCTTCGGTGTCGGGCGATGTGCGGAACGTGGCTCTGCTATCGCGCCGGGTGTCGGTGGGGCTGATCATTGGACTTGGCTACATATACTATCGCCTGTCGGGTGGATCCGAGGCGTTGGCGGCGATCGGGCTTATCTCTTTTGCCGGGGTTGCGCAGTTCCTGCCCTCGCTGGTGGGCGGCATTTTCTGGCGCGGGGCGACGCGGCTTGGGGCGCTGGCCGGGCTGGCCATCGGTTTCGCGATCTGGGTCTGGGCGCTGTTCCTGCCCAGCTTTGGCCCCGGCGGTGCCCTCAGCGCGCAGGTCCTTGAATTCGGCCCTTGGGGCATCGTGGCGCTGCGACCGCAAGCGCTGTTCGGTATCGAGGGGCTTGATCCGATGGTCCATGCTGTGTGGTGGAGCCTGTCCCTGAACACTCTTGCTTTCATTGTCATCTCCCTCGCCACCTTTCCGCGTCCTTTGGAGCGTTTGCAGGGCGCGCAGATTGTCAACGTGTTCCAGCATTCCGGCGCTGCGCAAAGCTGGTCCGCAACAGCTGCAGAGAGTGAGGACCTTCTGATCATGGCGCAGCGAATCCTCGGCGCGGGCGAGGCGCAGGCCCTGTTCCGCAATGAGGCATCTGAGCAAGGCAAGGAAGGCTGGTTGCCTGAACCAACGGCGGAGTTCCTGCAAAAGCTGGAAAGGGAACTCGCCGCGTCAGTCGGTGCCGCAACGGCCCACGCAATGGTCAGCCAGATCGCTGGCGGGCCGGGCATTTCGGTTCAGGAGCTGCTCGCTGTGGCCGACGAATCGGCGCAAATCTTGGAGTATTCCAGCCAGCTTGAAGCCAAGTCTGCTGAACTCAGCCGCACGGCGGCGCAGCTTCAGACGGCGAACACCAAGCTCACTCAGCTTTCTATTCAGAAGGACGCATTCCTTGGCCAGATCAGCCATGAACTGCGCACGCCGATGACCTCGATCCGTGCATTTTCAGAGATTTTGCGCGATACAGATGAATTGGAAACAGAGGAAAAGACCCGTTACGCTTCGATCATCCATGTCGAAGCCGTGCGTCTGACGCGGCTACTGGACGATCTTCTGGATCTTTCCGTGCTGGAGAACGGGCAGGTGACGTTGAACCAACAGACCGGCCGATTGGGCGATCTTCTGGATCGTTCTGTGCAGTCTGTTCTTCCGACCGGCGAAGAGGGTTTGATCGTTGTTAGGGACAGCTCTGCAGAAGCGGTCACTCTTGATACCGATCTGGACCGGCTAAGTCAGGTGTTCATAAATCTGATTTCAAACGCCCGAAAATACTGCGCCGCAGCCAAGCCGCAGCTTGCCATTAAGGTCCATCATGACGGCCGCGATTTCCATGTGGATTTCATCGACAACGGTAATGGGATTCGCGAGGAAGATCAGGGAGTTATGTTCGAGAAATTCTCTCGACTGGGTGATAGCGATGGCACAGGTGCGGGGCTGGGGTTAGCAATTTGTGCCGAGATTATGGAACGGCTCGGAGGATCCATCCGCTATTTGCCTGAAACGGGTGGCACTGGCTTTCGAGTTAGTCTGCCCACCACCGACGCGATGGCGGCTCAATAGTCTTACCTAAAAAACTGCGCGCAAAATCTTGCCACAGGCCTGCGGGAGTAAGGCAATGGTAACGATCAGGCGTTACTCCTTGGCAAGGTCGGTAGTCCGCGAAAGCCCAGATGAGCGAAGAAACCTCCCCTTCCGTTCTGCGTCGAAAAACGCAGGTCGGCCAACAGCAATATCAGGCGCGGTCGATGACGGCGCCGCGAGCCTTGCGGCTGGGGCTCGCCAAGGTGGCCGAGGATCAGTTTGATCTGGCGCTCGCCGTAATCGGGCTGACCGAGAAGCGCGCGGCTGCTGGGGATATTATCAGCACAGCGCCAGAACATTCGTTGATGCTGATGCTGGAAAATGCGTCGCAAGGGCCGGGCGCAGCTATTCTGGACAGCGCCTTCGTTGGTGGGCTGGTTCAACAACAGACCATGGGGCGCGTTTCCGAAGTCAATGAGGATGCCCCACCGCGCCCATCAACCCGCACCGATGCAGCGCTGATTGCCCCGTATCTCGATTTGACGTTTCGCAAAGTCGGCCCAATGCCCGACCTAGACGAAGAGAAACGCCTGCTTAGCCGGTTCAAGTTCTCGGCACATATCAATTCCCCCCGCCTGCTATCGATGGCGTTGGAGGACCCCGAATATGTGCATTTCTCGATTACTGTCGATATGGCAGGGGGCGCGCGGCAAGGGCACATCGACCTGTTGCTTCCTGCGCCGCAATCGGGCGGGCAAGACGACTATATGCGCTATGATGGCGATGACCCGTTGCAAGAGCCATCCGAGCGAACTTTGGGCGAGGTCGCTATGGGGTTGCGGGTTAAGTTGCACGTTGCGCTGAGTCGTTTGAAACTGACCTATGCCGACATCGTCGCGCTGAAAGAAGGTGACCTGCTTGAACTGCCGCCCGCCGCGTTCCAGAACGCTGAGATTCTTGGTTTGGATGGTAAACGGGTCTCTCGCGGCAAGCTGGGTCAGGTCAATGGACAACGCGCGCTCAAGATGGATGAAGGTTATCAGTCTGGCGAAAATCACCAGCGTCGCGCGACGGATATGCCGGAAGGCGCGCCAATGGTCGAATATGATGATGACCTCCCAGCGCCAAGTCCGGGCGGGACCTTGCCCGCAATGGACGCGATGGCAAATTCTGAACCGCAAGAGATTTTCACGGTCGATGATTTGCCCGATATCCCCGATCTAGACGACGCATCCGGTTTGGGTGATCTGCCGGATATTCCAAGCCTTGATGGGGGTGGTAGCACAGACAGCCTGCCTGATTTACCGCCCATGGGGGATGCTGGTGGACTTCCTGATTTGCCTGCAATTGACATGTCAGAAGAGCCTTCTGGTCTGCCAGACCTACCTGATCTACCCGACTTGCCGGATCTTCCCGATCTTCCTGAGATGGCTCAAAATGGCTGAATACTATCGTGGTACAAAGGCGATTCTGCCGCGATTTGCCAACCGCAGCATTTCTGCCCGCAGTATGTCGCGAGGTTTGCTAACGGCCACACTCAAGCAGTTGCGTTCTAACTCTTTGCAGAGGCAATCGCCTCCAGCGTTGGTTTGATGTTGTCCAACTGATAGCCCGCGCCTCGCGCGGCATCCAAGATCACGCTAGGGTCAACATCGCTTGCTTGGCCCAACGCCCACGCAATTGTGGATCGGGTTCCTGACGCGCAATAGGCTAGAATTTTACCGCCGGCCCCGTCGATGATTGCTTTTTGGCGAGCAATGTTTTCTGGCGTCATTGTCTGGTGGGTCAGTTCGAGTGTGTGAAATGCCAGACCAGCTTCCTTAGCGGCAGTTTCCATCGCCTTCGCGTGATGACTGGGTGGAATTTCCACATCGGGGCGATTGCAAATAACCGCTACGAATCCCTCGTTCACAAGTGTGTCGAAGTCAGAGGGATCAATCTGCGGTGAGACGTGGTAGCGGTCAGTGATTACTCTAATATCCATGCGTGTGATTTACGCTTGCACGGATGGGCTGTCCAGCACTTGCACAGCTTTGAGGCATGATGACACGAATTGGCGCCAAGGTGCTCAATGAATGCGCGAACAACGCCCTATGGTTGTGTTTGTGCTTTGTCGCATCTCCTTCATGTGGCAATGTTACAAAGGCGAAGAGAGCGGGCAAGCGCTCTTCGGATGTGCGCGGAGGACACAATCATGTATCACGACCCATTTGGTGGTTCGCATTCTGACGAACTGGCCCGCCAAATTAGCGAAGCAACAGCTGCTCAACGACTGGAACTTCAACCGAAGCTGGGCCGCATGATTGAGGACATGCAAAAGGCTGGCCTTTCTGTGCCCGTTCGCTTGAGAAACCTGCACGAACAACTCTTGGATGAAGTAATCGAGGCGCGCTTCGACAACTTGCCGATTTAACGGCCAATTGGCCTGGTCGGGCAGGGTGTTAGACGAAGAATACGCCCACGATCACCAGCATTAACCCCAACATCGACAGACTTAACGCTGCAAGGTTCAACGGGATAACCCGTTGAACTGCGGCCCTCAATTCTTCGTCGGGCAGGCCCGCTCGCTTTGCCCTGACCACACGAAGAACGCACCACAGCAGCAGAACCAAACCTGCGACAGTCATGCTCGCGCCTACCCAAATCAGGATGTCAAAAATGGAAGTTGTGCTCTCGGAGTTCATGCGCGCCGTCTATCCAAAGTCGTCATCATAGGCAAGCCGGGCGGCGCGGCGCGCAAAGACGCGCGGCTACTTTCGTCTCTTGAAGCCCGGCGGGGGGACGAGTAGCAGAGGCTTCAGTTTAGTTCAGGAGCCCGCCATGGAAGACGTGATCGAGACCGCAAAACCCGACAGCTATCGCGTAACAGCAGATGAGTTGCGCCAATTCATCGAACGGTTCGAACGGTTGGAAGCGGAAAAGAAAGACATCGCCGACCAGCAAAAAGAGGTCATGGCAGAGGCCAAGGCGCGCGGCTACGACACAAAGGTCATGCGCAAAGTAATCGCCCTGCGTAAACGCGACCGCGACGATATCGCCGAAGAGGAAGCTGTGTTGGAAATGTACAAAGAAGCTCTTGGGATGAGCTGACACTACGGCAGGATCAACCTGACATTGTTTATCTGTTGCAAGTGGTAGACGTCGTCATCGTAAACGTCCGTCATTTCGTCAACGAGTTGATCTGTCCAGCCGGGCAGGTCCAACTCTTCTTCCAGCGCATCATCCAGCGCAAATTTGTCGAGGAACGCCGCGATGACACGGCGCTTTTGCGGTTCGGTCATCACCGGATGTGCGCTGAGGTAGTCGCGAAAGCGCAGCATCCCTTCTGCGGACATAATAGATTGCAGCAAGTCAAATCCGCCGATCAGCTTCGCCCCATCCGGAAGCCCGGTCATTTCCCGTATAATCTGTGCCCAAATCAGCGGCGCATCCTCGTTGCACCACAGGGTCATTTTTATCTCGGGCATAATTTCTTGAATGCGATTGATCGTGGTCGACCAGCGGATAACCCGGGGGTCCACATTGTCCAGAAAGCTGGCCATGCCTGTTTTTGGGGATTTCCGGAACATGTTCGGCAGCAAGGTTGCGGGATTACGGATCGCCATGAACATTTCGATCTGTTCATCAGGGAATAGCTGGGTGAATTGAAACAGCCGTTCGGTCGCCAGCGGGTAGAGCATTCCCTGCCGCAAGCAGGAGCGTGGCGCGCCGAAGAAATGCGCGTTCGAAAGGATCAGACGCTCGGGCTGTTCCGTATCCATGAACGCATCCAGCAAAATGTCGCGCGCATCCGGCGAGGGTCGCTGTCCGCGCAGGGCCATTAGCGTATCGCGCAGCAGCTTGCGATAACTCGCCGGGCCCGGCACCGCGACCCCGCGCCGTTCCAGATCGCCCTTGTTGCGCAGCAAACACTTCATCAACCGATCTTCCTCGGTGAAATGAGCGCCAGTATGCAGCACAAGTTTCATTCTGGTCCACGTTCCTGATTACAGACACTTTTCTCTGACTACACTGCCCGAAGACGATGCGCAAAGCTACCACAGGCCGCAGGCGAGGGCGCCCGGACAGACCTAAGCATAGGCAGTAGCGGCAAAGCGGTAACAGATCATGAACGCTGCGCCAGAGCGAGCGCTGCGCCATCGCGTCAAAAAGCTTACACAAACCACCGCATTTTTGGTTTGCATCTCCCCAAACTTTGCTGCTAAACGCCCGCCATCAAGAGCAGCCTAACCCTGCCTTGGCCCCTATAGCTCAGCTGGTAGAGCAACTGATTTGTAATCAGTAGGTCCGCGGTTCGAGTCCGTGTGGGGGCACCATTTT
>CAZPXE010000099.1:0-9803 GCA_964590545.1 uncultured Rhodobacterales bacterium
TGAACGTTGCCCGCGTCCACGTTGATGATGTTGCCGGTGGATTTGGCTGACGTATCAGCGGCAAAGAAATAAGCGGCCTCAGCAATGTCTTCAGGCAGGACCGACCGTTTCAGCATGGACCGCTGGCGATACATTTCCTCCAGCCCGTCCTTGTCAGTGCCGTAAGTGTCTGCGCGCTGTTCCAGCCAATCGCCTTCCCAGATCTTGGACCCGCGCAGCACGGCATCAGGGTTGACGACATTTACCCGAATGCCCGCCTCGGCGCCCTCCAGCGCAAGGCAGCGGGCCAAATGGATTTCGGACGCTTTTGCCGTGCAATAGGCCGACGCATTGGGCGATGCCGCAAGGCCATTTTTCGACGCGACAAAGATGATTGCGCCGCCGATGTCCTGCACCCGCATGACCTTGAACGCTTCACGGCTGACAAGGAAATAACCGGTGCTGAGGATGTCCATGTTCTTGTTCCATAGATCGAGCGTGGTGTCCTCAACCGGTGCCGAGGACGCGATGCCCGCGTTGGAGACAAGGATATCGACGCCGCCAAATTCAACGGCGAGGTTCGCATAGGCGGAAGCTACAGCGGTCTCATCGGTGACGTTCATGTTGACCTGCCGGACCACATCAGCCCCAAATCGGGAGGTGAGGTTGTCCATCGTTGAGGCCAGAGCCTCGTCATTGATGTCGGCCAACATCACGCAGGCCCCTTCCCGCAGATAGCGTTCAGCGGTGGCCGAACCGATGCCGCCTGCGCCGCCAGTGACAAGCGCCACGCGGCCCGCCAGCGCCTTTGGCTTGGGCATGCGCTGCAACTTGGCCTCTTCCAGAAGCCAGTATTCGATGTCGAAAGCCTCTTGCTCGGGTAGGCCCTGATATTCGCTGACCGCCGAGGCCCCGCGCATCACGTTGATCGCGTTGACGTAGAATTCGCCACTGATCCGCGCGGTCGCCTTGTCCTTGGCAAAGGTGATCATGCCGACACCGGGCACCAGATAGACGACCGCGTTCGGGTCACGCAGGGCTGGACTGTTGTTGTGTTTGCAGCGCTCATAATAGGCGGCGTAATCGTCGCGATATGCGGCGATTTGTTGGGGCAGCCCTTTGAGCACCGCGTCTATTTTGTTTTTTGCGGGCTCGAAATCGACCACGAGGGGGCGGATTTTCGTGCGCAGGAAATGGTCGGGGCAGGAGGTGCCCAGTGCTGCGAGTGGTTCCATATTCTGGGAGTTCACGAACTCCAGCACCGCATCGCTGTCGTTAAAATGACCGACCATATGCTGGTTGCCGCTGACGAAGCCACGGATCGCAGGCATCAAGCGAGCCGCAACCGCACGGCGGGAAGCGGCGTCGAGGCTTTCGTGCTTTGCACCGCCGAAGGCCGGTTTGCCACCAGTCTCGGCCGCCAGCCATTCGGTGGCGACGTTGATCACGTCGATGGTCGTATCATAACAGTCTTTGGCCGTATCGCCCCATGTGAACAGACCGTGGCTGGCCAGAACGACCCCGTCAGCTTCGGGGTTCTCCAGGCAGAATTTCTCCAGCCAAAGCCCCAATTCATAGCCGGGCCGCTTCCACGGCAGCCAGCCGATCCGGTCACCGAACACGCGTTTTGTCAGCTCTTCCGAGTTGGCCGAGGCGGCAATTGCGATAATCGCATCTGCGTGGACGTGATCCACATGGGTGCGCGGCACATATGCGTGAAGGGGGGTATCGATGGAGGCTGCGCGAGGGTTCAAATTGAACGTACAATGGGGCAGGTAACCCACCATTTCGTCCTCGAAGTCCACGCCACGATAGAGGCCCTTCAGCGCACGGAGCTTGTCCATATACAAGGTTGAAAAGCCGTCCATCTTGATCGACCCGATGTCTCCACCCGATCCTTTGACCCACAAAACCTCGGCCTGATCGCCCGTCAAAGGGTCCGTTTCAATGACTTTGGCAGAGGTGTTTCCACCGCCGTAATTGGTCACCCGCTTGTCCGCACCAAGGATATTGGAGCGGTAACGCAGCAGTTCCGATTCGCTCATTCCGGCGACTTCAGCGTCGGACCAACGGTTTTCAAGCAGCTGCTTTTCAGCGGTTTTCAACATCTTTTCCTCCCTGCAGGCGCAAGATCGCGCCCTCTGACTATGCCACTAGGCTGCGTATACAAAGGTATGTTGTCAATCATAAACAATCATTTTCAATCATGCTGCGATGCAGTATGATTGTTTGTGATTGAAAATGATTGACATGTGATGCGAATCTGAACAACGATGAGGGCGGGAGGACGAAATGCACGAGACTGAACGCCACAGAATTATTCTATCTGCTGTGCAGGACAGACCCGTGGTCACCGTCGTTGACCTCTGTGGGCTGACTGGCGCGTCAGAAGCCACGATCCGTCGCGACATCACAAGCCTTCACATGCAAAAGAAGCTGCGTCGCGTTCGTGGAGGTGCCGAGGCTATCACACCGCCGCAATTCGTCGGCCTCGCTGGACGGCCGTTCGTTGTTAACGAAACGCTTCACAGCCCCGAGAAGCGCGCGATTGCCCGCGCTGCCGTTGATCTTTGCGAAGATGGTGATCCGATCATCATTAACGGTGGGACCACGACGTTTCAGATGGTGCATCCTCTGGCGTCACGCCGCTGTCAGGTTTTCACAAACAGCTTTCCCATCGCTGAGCACCTTCTGAAGCATTCCAAGAACACGATCATGCTCTCAGGCGGTGCAATCTACCGCGAGCAGAACATCATTCTGTCGCCCTTCGATAACGATGTGACCCGAAACTTTTATGCCCGCCGCATGTTCATGGGCGCGCAGGGCATTGGGCCGTTGGGGCTGATGGAGGCGGACCCACTGCTCATCCAGGCCGAACAAAAACTGATCGGCCAAGCGGATGAGCTGGTGGTTCTCGTGGACAGTTCCAAATTCGAGCAACGCTCTAGCCTTGTGCTGTGCCCGCTTTCACGGATCGACACGGTCATCACCGATGACCGGATCACAGACAAAGCAGGAGCCATGCTGGACGCCGCAGAAATTACCCTGATCGTCGCCGAGACCGGTGCCGGACAGGCCGAGGAAGAGGCGGCCTCTTAACCGCTTAACGACCAGACGTACTTTCAGGGAGGAACCAAAATGAAACGTCGTACTTTCACTTCACTTGTCGCAGGTCTCAGCATGGCTGCAGGCATGATGGGCACAACGGCCATGGCGCAAGATGACATGCGCATCGCGATTGTGGTCAAGGCCCTTGGTATCGGCTTCTTCGAGGCCGCTGCTGAAGGCGCCGAGGAGGCCGCAGCAGAGCTCGGCAATGTTGAGATCATCTACACCGGTCCCACAAGCACAACAGCAGAAGGCCAGATCGAAGTGATCAACAGCCTGATCGCGCAAGGTGTTGATGCGATTGCGATCTCTGCCAATGATCCCGATGCGGTCGTGCCAGCCCTTAAGCGCGCCATGGACCGTGGCATCACTGTTATCAGTTGGGATTCCGGCGTGGCCGAAGAAGGCCGCATGATGCATCTGAACCCCTCGTCCACACCGCTGATCGGTAATACGATCCTCAAGCTGGCCGCAGACCACATGCCAGATGGTGGCGAGGTGGCAATTCTGTCGGCCACGACCACATCCACAAACCAGAACGCCTGGATCGCAGCCGCTGAGGAAGTGCTGCCGAACTATGCAGGTATCGATCTGGTCGCTACAGTTTACGGCGATGACCTGTCGGACAAGTCCTATCGCGAAGCGCAAGGCCTGATGCAAACCTACCCCGATCTTGGCGCGATCATTGCACCGACAACCGTCGGTATTCTTGCTGCGTGTCAGGCGGTCTCGGATGCTGATAAAATTGGGGAGATCAACGTCACGGGCCTTGGCCTTCCGTCCGAGATGGCGGGCTGCGTCGAAAGCGGCGCGACCAAGAGCTTCGCCATCTGGAACCCGATTGATCTGGGCTACTCTGCGACGATGATCGCGCATTCCCTTGCGACCGGAACCGATCCAAAAGGCGAAATTCCAATGGGCCGGATGGGGTCTGTCACGCTGGATGAAACGGGCAGCGCTGCGATGGCCGATCCGTTCACCTATGACAGCTCCAACATTGACGACTTCAAAGACATCTTCTGATGTCACCGGGTCTGGCGCGGCTTGCTTGCGCCAGACCAAACCTTTCCCAAAATTCCAACCTGACTGGAAATGAGGCCCAACGTGTCCCCATCTGACGCCCCCGTTCTGTCCCTTGAAAAGGTGACCAAGACCTTCCCCGGGGTGCGCGCACTGTCCGAGGTTTCCATTGATCTTTATCCAGGCAAGGTCACCGCGCTTGTGGGCGAAAACGGCGCGGGCAAGTCAACGGTCGTGAAAACGCTGACGGGCATCTACCAACCCGACGACGGCGAAATCCGCGTTGATGGCAAACCCCTTCAGTTCCCCACACCGCAATCCGCTGAAAACGCAGGCGTTACCGCGATCCACCAGGAAACCGTTTTGTTTGACGAACTCAGCGTTGCCGAGAACATCTTTCTGGGGCACGCGCCCAAGGGCGGGTTTGGCCTGATCGACACCAGAGCAATGCACAAAGGCGCGCAAGAAATCCTGGACGGGCTCGGCGCAAAGATTGACCCCGCTGCAACCCTCAAGGATCTTGGCACCGCCAACAAACACCTTGTCGCCATATCTCGCGCCCTGTCCGTGGACGCGCGCGTGGTGATCATGGATGAACCCACCGCTGCCCTCAGCCGCACCGAAATCGAAGAGCTGTATGAGCTGGTCGATGGCCTGAAAGCCCAGGGCAAGGCGATCCTCTTCATCAGCCATAAATTCGATGAGATTTTTCGCATCGCTGACAATTACACCGTCTTCCGCGACGGCCAGATGGTGGGCGACGGCGCTATTGCCGATGTGAGCGAGGCAGAGTTGGTCAAGATGATGGTCGGCCGTGATGTTAGCCAAATCTTCCCGGAACGTGACCGTAATCTCGGAGCCGAAGTACTGTCTGTCAGCGGCTACGACCATCCAACCGAATTTGCCGATATCGGCTTCACGCTAAAGCGCGGCGAGATCCTTGGCTTTTATGGCCTTGTGGGCGCAGGCCGGTCAGAATTCATGCAGGCGTTGTTTGGCACGACGAAACCGAGCGCTGGATCGGTGCGTGTCGACGGGGCCAAGGCGACCATCCGTTCACCCGCCGATGCGGTGTCTCATGGCATCGTCTACGTGCCCGAGGATCGCGGCAAACAGGGTGCGATCGTCGATATGCCTATCTTCCAGAATGTGACCCTGCCGTCCTTGAAGCAGACCTCTCGTAAGGGGTTTCTGAAAATGGCGGAAGAATTCAAACTGGCGCGGGAGTATACCGAGCGGTTGGATTTGCGTGCCGCATCCTTGGATACCCATGTTGGCAGCCTGTCGGGGGGCAACCAGCAAAAGGTCGTTATCGCCAAATGGCTGGCGACTGAGCCGAAGGTGATCATCCTCGATGAGCCCACCAAAGGCATCGACATCGGATCAAAAGCTGCCGTGCATGAGTTCATGGCCGAATTGGCCGCCCAAGGGCTGGCGGTGATCATGGTCAGCTCGGAAATTCCCGAAATCGTCGGGATGTCAGACCGCGTGATCATCATGCGCGAGGGCCGGATCGCCGCTGAACTCGATCACCAAGATATTAGCCCTGAAGTGCTGGTCAGCCACGCCGCAGGCATCACGGAGACCCACGCATGACAAAATTCCTCGCCTCCCGCGAAGCGCTACTGATGCTGGCGATTGCTGTCCTTTTGGGAATCATTGCATGGCGGTTTCCGGCTTTCGTAGCCCCCTCCAATCTGGTGAACGTATTCAACGACACCTCGCCGCTGATCCTGCTGGCCATTGGGCAGATGATCGTGATCCTGACCAAGTGCATCGACCTGTCCGTCGCAGCCAATCTTGCGCTGACCGGAATGGTTGTCTCCCTGATCAACATCGCGGTACCGGGCCTGCCGGTCATCTTCATTGTGCTGATCGCCATCGGTTTTGGCACCCTTTTGGGCATGTTCAACGGCATTTTGGTCTGGAAACTGGCGATCCCGCCCATCGTCGTGACGCTGGGCACAATGACCATTTTCCGCGGCATCATTTTCCTTCTGACCGAAGGCAAATGGGTGAACAGTCACGAAATGTCGGACAGCTTCAAATCCGTTCCCCGCACAGATCTGTTGGGCCTGCCGATCCTCAGTTGGATCGCTATTGCCGCCGTCATCCTCTTCACAATTGTCATGACCCGCACATCGCTGGGTCGCGCGTTCTATGCCGCGGGCGGTAACCCCCATGCGGCGACCTATGCAGGCATAAACGTGGGCAAGACCCAATTCTGGGCCTTTACCATTTCCGGCGCCATCGCGGGTCTGACAGGCTACCTTTGGGTGTCGCGCTTTGCCGTGGCTTATGTCGACGTCGCAGGTGGCTTTGAACTAACCGTGGTGGCCGCATGCGTTATCGGTGGCGTATCGATCATGGGTGGCATTGGCACCGTATTCGGGGCCCTGCTGGGCGCGTTGTTCCTTGGCATCATCGCGAATGCTTTGCCGGTCGTGAATATTTCGCCGTTCTCGCAAATGGCGATCTCGGGCGGGGCGATCATCATCGCCGTGATCCTGAACGCACAGGCCAACCGCACACCGGGCCGCATCATCCTGAAAAAAGCGGAGCACGCCACATGAACACGCGCAGCATCCCTGACCGTCTGCAATCCCCGCTGGAACGAAAGCTGAAAAGCTGGGAAAGCCTTCTTCTGCTCGTGGCAATTGGCATCTTTGTCGCCAATTCCTTTGCCTCGCCTTATTTTCTGAACGCGTGGAACCTGAGCGATGCGACGTTCAATTTCACCGAAAAAGCGATGATCGCCTTTGCCATGGCGCTTTTGATCATATCGGGCGAGATTGATTTGTCGGTGGCATCGATCATCGCGCTGGCCTCTACTGCGATGGGGGCGGCTGTGCAAATGGGCGTGGGCACCGAGGGGCTGGTTCTGATCGGGCTGGCCACGGGGCTGATCTGCGGTGCCTTCAACGGCATTCTCGTCACCGGTCTTGGCTTGCCGTCGATTGTTGTCACCATCGGCACCATGTCTCTGTTTCGCGGGATCAGTTTCATCATTCTGGGCGATCAGGCCTATCGCGGCTATCCGCCCGAATTTGCCTTTTTTGGACAGGGCTATGTCTGGTGGGTGATTTCGTTTGAATTTGTGCTGTTTGCGATCATCGCGTTGATCTACGGCGTGATCCTGCACATGACCAACTTTGGCCGCGCGGTTTATGCAATCGGCAATAACCCCACCGGCGCATTGTTTTCCGGCATCCGCGTTGGCCGGGTAAAGTTCATCCTGTTCCTGCTGACGGGTTTGATGTCGGGGATCGCGGCGGTTTGCCTGACCTCTCGGCTTGGGTCCACGCGCCCCTCCATCGCCACAGGGTGGGAGTTGGAGATCGTCACAATGGTCGTCCTCGGCGGCGTCAACATCCTTGGTGGTTCGGGGTCAATCCCGGGCGTGGTGATTGCGGCCTTCGTCATGGGTCTGGTGACCTTCGGACTTGGTTTGCTCAACGTGCCGGGGATCGTGATGTCCATCGTCATAGGTGGCCTGCTGATCGGGGTCATCGCTCTGCCGCGCCTTTGGTTAATGTGGAGGACGCGCTGATGGAGAAATACGCTTTCAAAATGAAACTAACGGCGGGGTGTCGGGACGAATACAAGAAACGCCATGATGAGATTTGGCCGGAGCTTGTCACGCTGCTCAAAGACGCGGGCGTTTCCGACTACTCCATCCATCTGGACGAAGAAACGGGCATCCTGTTCGGGCTGCTATGGCGCACAGATGATCACACCATGGACAGCCTGCCCGAACACACGGTCATGCAAAATTGGTGGGCCCATATGGCCGACATAATGGAGACCAAGCCAGACAATGAACCGGTGGCTGTGCCGCTGACACCTGTCTTCCACATGCCATGACCCATATCGCTGTCATCGACATCGGCAAGACCAACGCGAAGCTCGCTTTGGTGGATTTGGGCACGCTGAAGGAACTATCGGTCTTAACGCGTCCGAACACGGTTCTGGTGGGTCCGCCGTGGCCGCATTTCGATGTGAATGGCATCTGGGACTTCCTGCTCGACGCGATGGCTCGTTTTCATCAAAGCCACGGCATCGACGCGATCTCGATCACGACCCATGGAGCCTGTACTGCCTTGATCGGTCACGATGGTGGACTGGCTGCGCCCATCCTTGATTACGAACATGACGGGCCAAATGCGACCGCTGCGGATTACGATGCCATCAGGCCGCCGTTCGAAGAAACAGGGGCACCACGATTGCCTATGGGCCTCAATCTCGGCGCACAACTCCATTGGCAATTCGCTGAAGATCCCGAATTACGGGGTCGAACTGCCGGCGTGGTCACGTATCCGCAATATTGGGGCTATCGGCTGACAGGGGCTTTGGCCTGTGACGTCAGCTCGTTGGGCTGCCACACCGACCTCTGGAACCCGCACACTGGCTCATTTTCAGACTTGGTCGATAGCTTAGATATTGCCGATCTGATCGGCATCCCCCGCAAATGCTCGGACATCCTCGGGACGCTTCTTCCGGCGATTGCCGAGCAAACCGGCCTCGACGGGGCGACGCCCGTCTATTGTGGCATCCACGATTCCAATGCATCGCTGCTGCCCCATGTGTTGCGGCAAACCGCTCCTTTCTCTGTGGTTTCGACGGGCACATGGGTCATCGTCATGAGTGTCGGGGGTCACCCCACGCAGCTTGACCCAACGCGCGACACACTGATCAACGTCAATGCTTTGGGCGATTCCGTGCCGTCCGCGCGGTTCATGGGCGGACGGGAATATGACACCATCGTTAAGGGCGATGCGTCTGAATATACTGAAGACGACATCATGCGTGTGGCGCAAAACGGTCCGATGCTCTTGCCCTCGATCATACCGGAAAGCGGGCCGTTTCAAGACCGCCGTGCCGAGTGGCTTGGTTCTGAGCCACCTCACGGCAGCATCGAACGCACCGTGGCGACGGGGTTCTATCTCGCCCTGATGACGGCCGAATGCCTCGCACTTACAGGGCACAACGGCCCCATCATCATCGAAGGTCCATTTGCCGGGAACCCAAGCTTTTGCACCATGCTCGCAACTGCTACCGACTGCACGGTCGAGGCGTCGGGCGGAACCACAGGAACCAGCGAAGGGGCGGCCCTTCTTGCCTTGTCAGTAGGATCGCAGCCCCCACCGACGGATCAGAGACGTATCTATCGTCCCAACGCTGACGGACCCTCACGATACGCAACCGCTTGGATGTCAAAAGTCAGTGCATACCAGATCAATGGTGTTTTGACGTAAGAACATGCTTTGCCCTCCGGTCGGTTCGAAATATTTGGATAGCGTTGTTGAATGCTTGCTGTCAGGCTGTGAGGCTAAATCCGCACACCCGCAGCGAACTTCCGATTTCCGCTCATGCAGTTTTTCGCTTCCGTCGCGAAGCATTCAAAGCGGCAGTCCATGTAAAGTGGCCAATAGCCGCTTTGTCCGCGTTGCGTGAGTTCGCTTGTGCCGGGATTTTGCCGCCGCAGCGAATGTCCGGTTCGACGGGCCGCACCGCAGCGTTAGGAGTGCGAGACGAACGGCAGCAATGGGCCGTTCGTATCGATGATGGTGCCCGTTTGATGTGAAATGCTGCGACTGATCTAATGGCAGCAAGGATCCCACTGTCACGTATGCAACAAGTCAATTAAAGGTCAGGTTTGGAGCAGCTCTTTGAGTTTAGTTCAAACTTTGAAGCGA
>CAZPXE010000100.1:0-9726 GCA_964590545.1 uncultured Rhodobacterales bacterium
GAGCAGGTATAGCCCCTCGTAGACCGCATTGGCGCGGAACATCGGGAAAACGAAATCACGCACAAATTCTTCGCGGATGTCTTCGATGTAAATCTTCGACGCGCCCATCATCTCGGCCTTGGCGCGCGCGGGCTCCAGTTCTTCGCCCTGTCCCAGATCGGCGGTGAAGGTCACAACCTCGCACCCGTACTCCGTCTGCAACCATTTCAGGATGATCGAGGTATCAAGGCCGCCGGAATAGGCCAGAACGACTTTTTTGGGCGCAGACATGTTGGGGTTCCCTCTGTGTAACTCGGGCGCGTCGGTACCGGGTTTTGTCAGGCAGAGCAAGCAGCGGCGCGGCGCTCATGTTGCAAAACCTTTGCTACGGGCATTAGGTGGGTGCCATTGCTGCGACAGAAGGCGCGAACCATGCAAGATTTCAAAACCGGGGCTGAGACTGCGACCAAGTTGATGCGCGACGTGTTTGCGCCGACGCCGCTGCTGCGCAATGATCATCTGTCCGCGAAGTACGGCGCTGATATCTGGTTGAAGCGCGAAGATCTTAGCCCGGTTCGGTCCTACAAACTGCGCGGTGCGTTCAATGCGATGCGCAAGGTGTTGACGGCGAGGCCGGATCAGGAGTTGTTCGTTTGCGCGAGTGCCGGGAACCATGCGCAGGGCGTGGCCTATATGTGTCGGCATTTCGAAAAGCGGGGGGTGATCTTTATGCCGGTTACGACGCCGGATCAGAAGATCATGAAGACCAAGATGTTTGGCGGCACATTTGTCGAAGTGAAGCTGGTCGGTGACTATTTCGATGATACGCTTGCAAGTGCGCAGGTGTTTTGCGCCGAGCAGAACGGGCACTTCCTGTCTCCCTTTGATGATGAGGATGTCATCGAAGGGCAGGCGAGTGTCGCGGTGGAAATGGTCACTCAGCTCGGGCGGATGCCAGATTTGATGATCCTTCCTGTGGGCGGCGGTGGTCTGTCATCGGGTATCTATTCATATCTCGGAGCGTCTTGCGAGTATCGCTTTGTTGAACCGACCGGAGCACCCAGTTTGCATCGCGCATTGCGGGCTGGTGAGCCTGTTGACGTCTCGCCGGTCGACAATTTCGTCGATGGGGCATCTGTTGCTCAGATTGGTCAGAAGACCTTCGCGCGCCTGAAGTCTGTGCCGCCTGATGATGTGCTCACGATTGCCGAGGACCGGCTTTGCACCACTCTGGTCGAGATGCTGAATGTCGAAGGCATCGTGCTGGAGCCCGCTGGTGCGCTTGCCATTGAAGCACTCAACGACTTGGCCGATCAGGTGCGGGGCAAAACCGTCGTTTGCATCGCGTCGGGCGGCAACTTCGACTTCGAACGCTTGCCCGAAGTGAAAGAGCGCGCGCAGAAATATTCAGGTGTGAAGAAGTACTTCATCTTGCGGCTGCCTCAGCGGCCCGGAGCGTTGAAAGATTTCCTGAACTTGCTCGGACCGGATGATGATATCGCGCGATTTGAGTATCTAAAGAAATCAGCGCGCAACTTTGGCTCTGTCTTGATTGGGATCGAAACGTCACACCCTGACAACTTCGACACGTTCTTTCGAAAACTCGACGCCGCCGAGTTTGTTTACACTGACATCACCAGCGACGAGACATTGGCGCAATTCGTAATCTAAAGCGACACCGGAAAAGCCAGCAACGCCAAGTATTCCTTAACGCGTTGAAATTTTTAGATTCTAGGCGACGTCGATTGGTTCGAAGTTTTCGATTTCTGCTCTAGCTGGCCAATTTTACCTCGGCCTCGGATAGGAACAGTGACTTGGATGCATGATAGCTCGCGATGATTGCACCCGTGTCCACCTGATCGCTCTCGCCGCGCGCCGCGCGCGTCTCTCCTTCTCGACACAGGTCGGAAAAGTCAGCAAAACCTAAGTTTAAGGCGCTTCCTTTCAAAAAGTGCAGATCATGTTCAAGTGATCTTCCCGGAACGCCAAGATTGCCGATAACGTCTTCTACTTCGTCCAGAAACAACTCGACGACTTCGTCGAAATCCTCCGCTCCAACCTCGTCGCGCAGTTCCAGAACCTTAGGCCAATGGATCATATTCGGTCTCCTATTGACGCGGCTTTAGCAAGGTAGGGTTTCACCGCGGTTACTTGTTCAAGTTTGAAACATTCAAATGCTTGAGTTCAGGGAATGTTCACTCCGCCGCCTCATACGCCGCTTAGAAACTTTGTTTGGTGCCTCGGATGGAAATTGCAGTACGGAGTGAAACAGGTGACGCGCCGCCACAGGCAGTATCCGCGCGGAGTGTTCTGATCGTGGATGACAGCCGGTTGATGCGCAAAATCCTGTCGTCGTCGCTAAAGAAGTGGGGCTACTCTGTTGCCGTCGCTGAAAGTGCTGAAGAGGCGATGGAGCTCTGCGCAGAAACGCAGCCTGAGATCGTTCTGAGTGACTGGATGATGCCGGGCATGAGTGGCCCTGAATTTTGCAAGGCATTTCGAGCGTTGCAAGCCAGTAAGTATGCCTATTTCATTCTGTTAACTTCCAAGTCTGACAAAGCTGAAATCGCGCTTGGTCTTGAAGCGGGCGCAGATGATTTTCTGACCAAACCCGTCGATTCACATGAATTGCGGGCGCGTATTCGGGCTGGTGAGCGCATTCTCGATATGCAGGCGCATTTGCGGGACAAGAACCATGAACTTGGCGAAGCGCTCCGCGAGGTGGAGCGTCTGAACGATGCGCTGGACCATGATCTGCGCGAGGCGCGGCAATTGCAGGAATCGCTGTTGCCCGAACGGCATCGGACCTTTGGCAATTTCGATATCTCCCTGCTGCTGAAATCAAGTGGCTATGTCGGTGGCGATTTGGTTGGGTTCTATCCTGTCGGGGAAAAACACCTTGGCATGTATTCCATCGACGTCTCCGGCCACGGCATCAGCGCAGCACTGATGACTGCGCGGCTTGCTGGGTTTTTGTCCCCGGTCGCGCCAGATCAGAACGTAGCGCTGCGTAAAGCCGATGACGGCAAGTATGAACCGGTACCGCCCAGTGAGGCGATTGAGCGGCTGAACAACCTTGTTCTCGACGAGATGGAGACGGAGCATTACTTCACAATGCTTTTAGGCGATCTGGACCTTGAAACCGGGGTTTTGCGCCTTGGCCAAGCGGGCCATCCGCATCCGCTGGTGCAACGCGCAGATGGGACTATGGTTCAGGACTCGCCCGGCGGCTTTCCGGTCGGTCTGATGTTCGGTGCATCCTTTACCGAGTTCGAAGTGCAGCTTTTCCCGGGTGACCGTATCCTGTTCCATTCTGATGGCTTCACCGAATGCCCGGATTTGCAGGGCGATATGTTGGGCGAAGAGGGGCTCGAAACCATCGTGAACAAGATGGGCGATTTGGCAGGCCCATCATTCATGGAAGCCATCGTCTGGCATTTGACGGACTACGCGGGCGGTCCGCAATTCCCCGACGACGTCTCTGCCGTACTCCTTCAATACCAGTCCTGATACCTGCTTGCAAAGCGCACAAGCTGCGTGCGGTCGCCGTCATTTCCAAGACGATCAATGGCCTGTGCATAGGAAAGCCAGAGGGCGGAATGATCTGCCTCAGTCGGCTCGTGAACACGGCGACCGGGTTTTGCAATGTAAATCGTGCATAGCTTTTCCGCCCACAGGTCGTATTCCGGCATGAACACAAACCGGCGAAACACCCCGAAACGGCGTGGTTTGCCGATGGTCCATCCGGTTTCTTCCAGAACTTCTCGATACAAGGCAGGCAAAGGGGATTCGCCCGGATCAATCCCGCCGCCGGGCAGTTGGATGTCCGGCACCTCGGCGTGTTGCACCGTAAGCAGAACCGAGCCTTTGCGCGGAAGGATTACATAAGCACCTGGGCGCAGAGTGTATTTCACATTTGGAACAAGCGGCTCGCCGACACGGGGGATCATCGGGTTTCCTTCAGTTCAGTTGGGGTTTTTCTTTGCACCAAGGTGTCTATATAGCGTCGGTATGCCAACCCGAGGCGCGTAAGGAAACCCCATGAATATTGGCGAAAAGCTCGCGTGGGACGATACTGTCCTGCCCTTTCAACTTGATGCTGCGGATATCCGCGGGCGCGTTGGGCGTTTGGATGGCGTGCTTGGCGGTATTCTGAAACAGCATGATTACCCGCCACAGGTCGAAGCGTTGGTGGCGGAAATGGCGCTGCTGACGGCGTTGATTGGGCAGACGGTCAAGCTGCGCTGGAAACTGTCGTTGCAGGTGCAGACCAAAGGCGCGGTGCGGATGATCGCCACCGATTACTACGGCCCGGATGAAGAAGGACAGCCCGCCCGTATCCGCGCCTATGCCAGTTTCGACGCGGACCGTTTGACGGATGACGCCCCGTTCGATCAGCTGGGCGAGGGGTATTTCGCGGTCATGATCGACCAAGGCGAAGGGATGAAGCCGTATCAGGGGATTACGCCGCTGGCCGGTAGTTCTCTGTCTTCTTGCGCGCAGTCCTATTTCGCGCAGTCCGAGCAACTGCCGACCCGTTTCGAACTCAGCTTCGGGAAGTCGACTGAAGCGGGCGGTTCTGAGCATTGGCGCGCAGGCGGCATCATGATCCAGCATTTGCCCAAAGCGTCGCCCTTTGTTGCACACGGCGAGGGCTATGGTGACGTGCTTCAGGCCGAGGATATCGTGCAGGGCGATGAGGCTGAGAATTGGTCGCGTGTGAACATCCTGCTGGATACGGTGGAAGAGATGGAGTTGGTTGGCCCGTCAGTGCCGCCAAATGACCTTCTGGTGCGCCTGTTCCATGAAGAACAGCCGCGGGTTTATGACGCGCAGCCCGTGCGGTTTGGTTGTACCTGTTCTCAGGACCGCGTGCGGCAGAGCCTATCGATCTATTCGATGAAAGACATTGAGACGATGACAACGGATGACGGGCGGGTGACCGCAGACTGCCAGTTCTGCGGAGCGCATTACGTTCTGGACCCGGCCACGTTAGGCTTTGACAATGAACAAAACTCTGACGCCTGATATCTTCGCGCGCGCATGCGGTTCGATTTCTGCGGCGCGTGTCAACTCTTCCGATTTTGATTTGAACACCGATATCGCCCTGCCCGAAGGCCGTGTTTTGCGGCCTGCGGGGGTGCTGATATTGCTGGAAGAAACGCAAGCGGGTTGGCAGATTTATCTGACGAAGCGGTCCTCGGCCCTGAAACACCATCCGGGGCAGATTGCGTTTCCCGGTGGCAAGCAGGATGCAGAGGATGCCGATATCACAGCGACCGCTTTGCGCGAGGCGCGTGAGGAGATTGGGCTGCCCGATGGCCGCGTTGATATCCTTGGGCATTTGCCCAGCCACGAGACGGTGACCGGATTTACCATGACCCCAGTCATCGGGCGGCTGGACCGGAGTTTTGATATCGTGCCGGAACCTGCGGAAGTGGATGAGGTGTTTACCGCTCCGCTGTCCCATGTCCTCAACCCAGAGGCGTTCTCGATTCAGTCACGGCGCTGGCGCGGGCGGCGGCGGCACTATTACGCGGTCCCGTTTGGCCCTTATTACATCTGGGGCGCAACGGCGCGTATTCTGCGCGGCTGGGCTGACGCGACGGCGGCGCAATGACCAAACTTGTTGGGGAGTGGCTGAAAACAGGCTCTACTCAAGGGATTTTTGACGCCTATGCCCGTAATGGATTTCGGCTGTATTTCGTGGGCGGCTGTGTGCGAAATGCGCTTTTGGGGGTCGATGTGTCGGACTTCGACATGTCCAGTGATGCCCGGCCCGACGTGGCGCAGACCTTTCTGGAAGAGGCTGGGTATCACGTCATTCCAACGGGTATCGACCACGGAACGCTGACTGTCGTGGCGGGCGGTATCCCGCATGAGATCACGACGTTTCGCAAAGATGTTGCCACCGATGGGCGACGGGCGACGGTGTCGTATTCAGACAGCCTCGAAGACGACGCGCGCCGCCGGGATTTCACGATCAACGCGCTCTACGCCGATCGCGAGGGAGAGGTTCTCGACCCGCTGAACGGTCTGCCCGATATTGCTGCGCGGCGCGTGCGGTTCATTGAGGACCCGGACCAGCGGATCAAAGAAGATTACCTGCGCATTCTGCGCTTTTTCCGGTTTCATGCGCGTTTCGCGCAAGAGCCACCCGACGCCGACACGCTGCACGCTATCGCCAGCAATCTGGACGGGTTACACCGCCTATCGTCGGAACGGATTACCTCGGAAACGCTGCGTATTCTTGCGCTTCCGAATCCCGCGCCCGCTTTGGGAACAATGCAGCAGATCGGTGTGCTCAATGCCGTTCTGCCCGGTGCGGATACTGCCGCACTCGCGCCTTTCATCCATCTACAAGAGTCGTTGGGTATCGCCCCGGATGGTGTCTCTCGGCTGGCGGCGCTGGGCGCCCCTGATATGCTGAACGCCTTGCGGCTAAGCAATGCGGACCGCAAGCAGGTCGAGATCATGCGAGAAATTGCAGGCAATATGATGAGCGCCCTGGAGCTTGGCTATCGTTTTGGCGGCGCGCTGGCGTTGAACGGTTTGGCCTTGCGCGCAGCGCTGCTGGAAACGCCAGTGCCAGCCCATGTCCGCGAGGATGCGTCGCGCGGAGCGGATGCGAAATTCCCACTTAAGGCCCGTGATTTGCCGGACCACATCCAAGGCAAAGAGATCGGCGAGGCGCTGCGCAAACTGGAGGCAGATTGGATCGCATCGTGCTTCACGTTGACGAAATCTGACCTTCTGGGGTGACAGGCGCGCCCATCTGGGGTAGATCAGGCCAACCACAAGATGGAGGTGCAACATGTATCACGGGATTTGGCTAACCGCGTAAACCGGTCGCTCCCGTCATGGAACGACCGCCCAGCGCTCGTTCATCACATGTTGTACATTTCTTCTTCAGGCTTCCCCAATGTTTCGATTCTTTGAAAATCTAGTCGACCCGTATCAGACCTATTCAGAAACGGACACGCCGCCGCAGACCCTGTGGCTGTTCATGAAGGACTATTCGCAGCCCTTTAAACGGGTGTTCCTTTATGCCGGCATCATGTCAGTCATCGTGGCCGCGATTGAGATATGGCTGATCGCCTATATGGGCGAGCTGGTCGATATGCTCTCAGTTTCGCCTGCCGAATTCTGGGCGCTGTATGGGTCCGAGATGTTGTTTGTTGGTCTGTTCATTCTGCTGATCCGACCTGCGTTGCAGATGCTGGATGTGCTGCTGCTGAACAACACGATCCTGCCGAATTTCGGGACGATGATCCGCTGGCGCGCGCATAAGCATGTGCTGCGGCAATCGGTCGGGTGGTTCGAGAATGACTTCGCCGGGCGCATCGCCAACCGCATCATGCAGGCCCCCCCGGCGGCAGGCGAGGTGGTGTTTCAGGTCTTTGACGCCATCACCTTCTCGATTGCCTATCTGATTGGCGCGGCGGTGCTGTTGTCGCTGGCTGATCCGCGCTTGATGCTGCCATTGTTGGTCTGGGCGGTGCTTTATGGCTTTCTGGTACGCTGGGTGATCCAGCGCGTCGGCCCGGCATCCAAGGCGGCGTCGGATGCACGGTCGCTTGTGACAGGGCGCGTGGTGGATAGTTATACCAACATCCATTCAGTCAAGATGTTCGCCCATCACGGCACGGAACTGGACTATGCCAAGGAGGCGATCGAGAAGTCGCGCAAGACGTTTCAGGTGGAAATGCGTCTGTTTACACTGATGGACGTGATGCTGGTCTTCCTGAACGGTTTGCTGATCATCGGGGTTGTTGGTTGGGCGCTGCTGCTATGGTCGCAAGGCAGTGCCTCGGTTGGGCTGGTCGCGGCGGCAACGGCACTGACGCTGCGGCTGAACGCGATGACCGGATGGATCATGTGGGCTGTGACCAGCTTTTTCCGCGAGCTTGGCGTGGTTGCCGAAGGTATGGAAACCATCGCGCAGCCGATCACCTTGATCGATGACAAAGACGCCAAGCGGTTGGATTTGCACGCCGGTGAGATCCGGCTTGAGGGGCTGACGCACCATTACGGGCGCGCCTCTGGGGGTCTGGATAACATCTCGTTGACAATCAAAGCGGGTGAGAAGGTGGGTCTGGTCGGGCGCTCTGGCGCTGGGAAGTCTACGCTCGTGAAGCTGCTGCTTCGATTCTATGACCCAGAACAGGGGCGCATTTTGATCGACGGGCAGGATATCGCGCGGGTGACGCAGGACAGTCTGCGCCAGCAGATTGGGATGGTGCAACAGGACAGTTCGCTGCTCCACCGTTCGGTGCGCGACAATATCCTTTACGGTCGGCCTGATGCATCGGAAGAGCAGATGACCGCGGCGGCCCGACAGGCGCAATCGCATGACTTCATCCTCGATCTGACCGATCCTGAGGGGCGCGCGGGCTATGATGCCCATGTGGGCGAGCGCGGTGTGAAGCTGTCGGGCGGGCAACGGCAGCGGATCACGCTGGCGCGGGTGATTCTGAAAGATGCGCCAATCTTGCTGCTGGATGAGGCGACCTCGGCCCTTGATAGCGAAGTCGAGGCGGCGATTCAGGATACGCTTTATGGGATGATGGAAGGCAAAACCGTTATCGCCATCGCCCACCGCCTGTCCACGATTGCCAAAATGGACCGCATTCTGGTGCTGGATGGGGGGCGCATCGTTGAAGAAGGCCCGCATCAGGCGCTTTTGGATCAAGGCGGGCTATATGCCAGTTTCTGGGCGCGTCAGTCAGGCGGGTTCCTGAATGCGGAGGCTGCCGAATGATACGGATTGAAACCTGGATTGACGCCTTCCGCCCTGCGCGCGGCGCGCCGCCGAGCACGCTTGGCGCGTTCTTGCGCTGGTGCCTGTCGGGAAGCTGGCCTGCCTTGGCTTTGGCGACTTTATTTTCAGCCTTCGCTGGCGCGATGGAGGCTGTGACGGCCTATGTCATGGGCGCAATCATCGACAGCACTGCGCAATCGGGGCCAGAGGGGTACTTCGCTGGCGATAACCTGATAATGCTGGCGCTGGGTGTGGCGTTCTTTCTGGTGGCACGGCCTATCTTTCTTGGCCTGTCTTCGGCAGCGAACTCGATCATCGTGGGGCCGAACCTGAACCCGCTGGTGTTGTCGCGGCTGAACCGTTGGACACTTGGGCAGTCGGTTTCCTTCTTTGACGATGATTTCGCCGGGCGGCTTGCGCAGAAGCAGATGCAGACCGCGCGGGCGGTGACGGATGTTGTGACCGAGGTGATCAATGTGGTTGCCTTCGCGCTTGCCTCGCTGCTGGGGACGATCATCGTTCTGATGTCGATTGATTGGCGTATCGTTCTGGTCTTCGCCGTCTGGCTTGTGGCTTACTTTGCCATGATCAGTTGGTTCCTGCCGCGCGTGCGCAAACGCTCCGCCGCGCGAGCAGGGGCGCGCGCGATGGTGTCGGGGCAGGTGGTCGATACGATCACCAATATCAAAACCGTCAAGCTGTTCGCCCATGCTGACCATGAGGATCAGGCCGCGCTGGGCGCTATGAATGTGTTCCGGGATCGGTCGATTGAGTTTGGCTATCTCGCTGCCGGGTTCCGGTTTTGCCTGATGACACTGGCGGGGCTGCTGCCGGTGCTGATGCTGGCGACAAGCCTGCTTTTGTGGCAAAGCGGCATGGCCACGACGGGCGGCATTGTCGCCGCTGGCACCGTGTCTATCCGCATCGCGCAGATGACGGGTTGGGTCAGTTTCACGCTGATGGCGATCTATTCCAATATTGGCGAG
>CAZPXE010000101.1:0-9676 GCA_964590545.1 uncultured Rhodobacterales bacterium
ATACGATCTATGGCCGTGATGGCGATGATGTGATCATCGGCCTTGGCGGGCCGGATGATCTTTATGGTGAAGGCGGCAATGACCAGATCATCGGCTCAGGCGGTAATGATCGGCTGTTCGGTGGTGAGGGTGATGATACGCTCGATGGGCTTGGCGGCGCGGACCTGCTGGAAGGCGAGGGCGGCAACGACATGCTGATCGGCAATGTCGGGGTCGATACGATCAATGGTGGCGATGGCCGTGATAACATCTTCGGCAATTTTGGCGCGGATTTGATCGATGGCGGTGCGGATAATGACAACATCCGTGCAGGCGGGTCGGGCGATATCGTGAATGGCGGTGCGGGCAATGACCGGCTGGTGGGCGCAAACGGCAAAGATGTGCTGTTCGGCGGCGCGGGCAATGACGTTCTGTTCGGCGGTGGCGGCAATGGGGCAGGCGATGGCCTGCGCGATGTGTTCATGTTCAAAACCCAAGCCAATGGGGGTGGCGGTTTCGATATTATCCGCGACTTCGAGGACACCATCGACAAACTGGATATGTCCGAAACCAACTACACCACATTCGCAGACGTCTTTGCAGATGCCATGCAGGTGGGTGCCAATGTCGAAATCAATATCGACGGCGGCGGGCTGGTGCGGATCAACAACCTCCAACTGGTCGATCTGACCGCAGGCGATCTGATCTTCTAAGTGGAACGGCTGGACTCAGGCGGGCTGCGATCACTCGTAGCCCGTCATCTCCAGATAGCCGACACCGGTGTGACTGCCGCTGACTGTCACCGGCCCTTCCCAATACGGGATCGACAGGTCCATCCATGCTTGCGGGTTCAGCGCAGTGACACGCACGTCAACGCTGCGCTCTGGTAGAGTGACGCGCCAATCAACCGGCACATCACGGGCTGAAACAGTCTCTAACCCAAGGGGTTTTGCCTGAAACGCGCCATGGGGCAGTGGCAGGGTCTCGCCATCCGGGGCGATCCAAGTGCCTGACGTGAAATAGCTGCCATCCCGCTGCCGCAGCCTGAACCCCATCAGTTTGTCACCGCTGTCGAAACTGAGCGAGAACCAATCCCAGCCCGTCTGATCCTCTGCCAAGGGTTGCGAGGACCATTCACGGTCGAGCCATGCATTTCCTGATACCTCGACAGCTCCATCCGGCAGATCGAGTGTGCCCGTGATGCGGTAGAAAGGTTGGGAATAGTAATAGCTTGCCTGCCCCTGTTCGGACTTCATCGAATAGCCGTCCTGCCCGTGGAACACGAGTGGCCCTTCGGCAGAGAGGTTCATATCATAGGCAAAATCCGGGCCGCGCGCCGTCAAGCGTTGGGTGTCAAAATCCGGGCCGGATAGTTGCCAGTCGTCGATCCACGCTTCGAACGGGTCGGCAGTCACCCCGGCTTGTCCAATCCCGCCACGGGCAAAGCGTTCGGTCGCAAAATGATCGTCTGGCGTTGTGACGGCGGCATGGCCAAGCCAGACTTGCGGGCTCTGCCACCCTTCGGCCTCACCTGGGGCAAGGGCAGAGCGGAAGAGGGTCCATTGCAGCCCATATGGCGTTCCATCGGGGCCTTCCAGATTGGCGGTCAGGTACCACCATTCGATGCGATAGTCTGGATGCGGGCCATGATCGGCTGGGAAGTCGAATTGGGCACCAAGTTCGGGATGCGCGAACCCCTCGGCATCCGTTCCCATTCCCGCAAAGCCTTGCGCCATTGCAGCGACAGGCGCGCAGATCAGAAAAGCCAATGCCTTAACGTTCATGGGCAAACACCTGTAGCAACCGGGCCGGTGCAATGCGCGCCAGCCGCCATGCTGGCCAAAGCGCGGCAAGTCCAGCGGCCAGAAGCGCCAGTATCCCGAGGCGCAGGTAATCCAGTGGAAAGGTGAACATCGGCAGCCGCCATCCGAACGCTTCGACATTCACAATCGCCAGCAGCACCCACGCCAGAACCAATCCCAGCGGCAGGGCCAGACACGCTGTCAGCACGGCGAGCACAACCGTTCGCAAAACCTCCAACCGGCTCAGCGTTCGCTGCGTCAGTCCAAGCGCCCAAGCCGGGGCCAGTTGTGGCAGGCGCATCGTGGCCAGTGTCAGCAGGGACATGAGCATGGCGAAGGCGGCGACGGTAAGGGTCAGCACGTTCAGCGCGGTTGTCACGGTAAAGGTCCGCTCGAACACCTGCATTGAAAACGCCTTGATACCTGCTTGGTCGATGATTTGGCTTTCGGACAGGCCGAACTCGTCAACCAAAGCTTTGCGCAGCACTTCAGCATCATCCGTGCGCAGGCCGAAAGACGTCGGCGAAATGTTCGGATGCAGCCGCGCGAACAGATCTTCGGAAATGATCGCCTGCCCAATAGGGTTTCCGTAGTCGCCATACACGCCAGCGATGGGAAGCGTCACACCGGGCGCAATATCCACTGTGTCTCCGACCCATAACTCTGTCCGGCGCGCGAGTTGCTCATTCACCAGTACCGCATTTTCGTTCGCGACCTGATCCCATGGAGTGGCGGACGCCTCCAGAAACCCCCAGCTTTGCCGATATGTGTCGCCAACCCGCACGCCCAGTAACTCCGACGGAAGCCCAGCAAGCGTTGTGTCTGTTGAGAGCAGTGGCAGGACTTCCCGCGCCCGCTCCGTTGCAAAGGCTTCGAGATTAGCGGGCTGATCTGTGCGGACATAGAGTTCCGAGGCTAGGCGTTGGTCGAGGAATCCGGTAAAGGTCAGGCGGAAACTCGACACCATCGTCGATACGCCAACATTCGCGGCCATAGCGAGCAGCAATGCCATAAGCGCAAGGCTGAGCCCTGGCAATTGTTGCCGTGTATCCGCCCAGAACCATTGCCAAAGCGCTTGTTTAGAGCCTTTTTCAGTCATTGCGAGTAGCCCGGACAGAACAAGCGGGAGCGCGAGGGCTGCACCAAGCAGCAAGCAGGCGAGCAAGGCAAAACCCGCGATCAAACCGCTGCCGAACGCGGCCAAGATCGCACCTGAGGTTAGCAACAACACCGCAACGACGGCTTGCCAGCGCCGCGCCAGCCCGGCCTGCATCGACCATGCGCGCGGTTGGCCCGTTGCCAAAAGCGGCATCCGCGCGATTTGCCAGAACGCACCGGAAGCAGCGACTGCGGTGCCAGCCAGACAGATACCAAGCCCCGACGCCCACCAGCTTGCCCGCAATTGAAGAGTGCCGGAGACTTGCGCGCCATAAAGCCCCTGCAGCGTCGCGGCGACGTCGGGTAGCAGAGCAGAGGCAACCAGATAGCCCAGCACAATCCCGGTCAGCCCGCCCAGCAAAGCGATCGCTGCAAGTTCAGCCGCCATCAACCCGACAAGCCGCCGCAACGGCACGCCAAGCGCGCGCAGGGTGCGAACCATCGGCCGGCGTTGTTCGAAGGCCAGACCGATGGCGCCATGGACGATGAAGATACCAACGGCGAAACTGAGCAGCCCGAACGCGGTCAGGTTCAAATGGAAGGAATCGGTCAAACGCCCAATGTCAGAGCCTGTTTGTGCCGGTTGCAAGGCGAGATCGGGGGCGATTTCAGATAGCTTTGGCAGACCATTGGGCTGCTCCGGGGCCAGCATCAGCCGCGTTAAATCACTTCGCTTCAGCCATGCCTGCGCAACGCCAATATCAGCAATCGCCGTGCCGGGAGCGATATTGGGGTCGATTTGCAAAGGTGGGGTATCCAACCCTTCAAGCCGTGCGGCAGTTTCGGGTGCGACGAAGGCAGGCGGCGCATCCAGAAAGCTGCTAAGGTCCATGCCATCTGGTTGCCCAACCGGCCCAAGCCCTCCCGGCGCGGTAAGGATATCCAACCCGACCACACGGATCGATCCCCCGTCAGGCAGACGCAACCGGTCATCCAGTACGGGGGCCACCAACCACCCGGCGCGTCGCAGCTCGATGAACCGCGCTTGGGGGATACTGTCGCCTTGCACCGGGGTCAGTTGGTCAAACCGCCCTTCGCCCAGCGTCGCTGCCGCTGCGTCATAGCTGGCGCGCGCTTCGGAGTTGACGGCTTGCACCCCGCACCAAAGCGCCGTCGCCAACACCAAACCGCCGAACAGCGTCAGCAGTTGCAAAGGGTTGCGCCGCCAATGGGACAGCAAGGCCGCCAAGACGACCCGGCTCACGCCAGCACACCTTTACTCAGGTGCAGATGCCGTTCCATCCGACCCGCCAGAGCGCGGGAATGCGTCACCATCACCACCGCTGCGCCGGTTTCGCCGACAAGGCGCAGCATTTGGTCCAGCACCTCAGCCGCGGTATCCTCGTCCAGATTGCCTGTCGGCTCATCCGCCAACACCAGCTTTGGCTGCGCGGCCAAGGTCCGGGCAATCGCAACGCGCTGTTGCTGTCCGCCGGACAGTTGTTCGGGGTACTTGTTCAAGTGAGACGTGAGGCCCAGCCCCTCGGCAAGGTTCTCATCGCGCGTCGGATCATGCTTGCCCGCCAAACGCGCCTGAAAGGCAATATTGGCGGCCACAGTCAGGGACGGGATCAGATTGAACTGCTGAAAGACGAGGCCCACGGTGCTCCGCCGCATTTCGGCCCGCCTCGCGTCATTCATCGTGGCAAGGTCCTGCCCGTCAAGCAGGATCGCGCCGCTATCCGGCAAATCCAGCCCTCCGATCAGGTGCATCAATGTGCTTTTTCCCGACCCGCTTTCCCCTGTTAGGGCCAGCGTCTCGGCGGCTTCCAGCGACAGATCGACACCGCGCAGGATCGGTACCGCGCCATTGGTGCCCGCATAGCTTTTGGAAACGGCTTGGACGTTTAACAACATATGACAGACATGTCATGCACCCCCGGCTTCGGAAAGGGGCTGCGACATTATGCTGTTGGTGCCGTGCCGGGTCGATAGCGTGAAATTGACCTTCATGCTGCGCCGCGATCCGCTATACTTACCCAAACTCCGAAAAGGGGCGGGCGGCTGTCACATCTTCTATCTCTGATCCGGCAAGGGGCGGTTTTGCTGTGGCTGTGCGCCGGGGCCGCTCTGGCCCAAAGCGTGAGCGTTGCTGGCGATCATGACGATTTGAAAGACACCCTTACCGCTGCCGCCCGCGTTCTGTCCTTGGAAGAGGGCGCAACGCGCGGGGATGCGATTGCCGCCGCGCAAGGCGATTATCAGCGTTTGATAGCGGTGCTTTATGCCGAGGGGTACTTTGGCCCGACTGTGTCGATTAGCCTCGCGGGTCGTGAAGCGGCCGACCTATCCATTCTACGCCCCCCCGCCGTGATACAACCCGTCCAAATCCGCGTTGATCCTGGCCCGCGGTTTCGCTTCGGGCAAGCAACAGTCTCCCCACTGCCAGATGGCACGCTATTGCCTGAGACGTTCCGCAAAGGGCGCACCGCCCGCACCGCGCGTATCCGTTCTGCAGCGCAGGCTGGGGTTGAGGCTTGGCAAAACGCCTCCCACGCCAAGGCACGCGTTGCCGGCTCGCAGATCACCGCCCGGCACGACGAGCGGCGGTTGGACGTCGCGGTGCAGATCGAACCCGGCCCGGCTTTGCGCTTCGGTCGTCTGGTTGTTCCCGGCAATAGCGCCGTGCGCGCCGAACGCTTGCGGAAAATTGCCGGGTTGCCCGAAGGCGAACCGTTCCATCCCGAACGTCTTCGCCGGACTTCACAGCGATTGGTTGAAACCGGGGCATTTCGTTCCGTCGTTGTGGAGGAGGCCGAGCAGCCGAACCCCGACGGTACACTCGACTACACGCTGTCCGTTCAGGATGCCACTCCGCGACGCATCGGCTTTGGGGCCGAGATGTCGTCCGCAGAGGGGCTGTCAGTCGAAGCCTTTTGGATGCACCGCAACATCTTTGGCGGCGCTGAGCGGCTGCGCTTTGATCTGGACATTGACGGGATCGGTGGCGGTTCCGGTGGCGAGGATTACCGTCTCGGCGTCACACTTGCAGTGCCGGGATTCCGCCGCCCGGACGATACGCTGACATACTCTTTGCTGGCCGAGCGGCTGAACGAGCCGACCTATGATAGTCGTATCTTCGAAGCGAGCATAAGACGGTCTCGGCGGATTGATGAACGGCTTTCGGCCTATTTGGGCGCAGGTTTGCGCACATCCCGAACCCGCGACGCGTTCGGGGCGCGCAGTTTTCGGCATCTGACCTTTGATGCGGGCGGCATTTGGGATGCGCGTGATGACCAACTGACGCCGCGCGGGGGGCATTATGTGGGGTTGGGCCTGCGCCCTTTCATCGGCCTGCAAGACAGCGAAAGCGGTTTTCGCCTAACCTCTGACCTGCGGGCCTATCGCGCGCTGGGCGAGCGCACAGTTCTGGCTGGCCGTTTGCAATTGGGCGCTGTGTTGGGGCCAAGCCTTGAAGACACACCGCCCGAATTTCTGTTCCTGTCCGGTGGCGGCGGCACTGTGCGCGGGCAAGAATTTCAATCGCTGAGCATCTCGCTTCCTCAAGGCGCTGTCGGAGGTCGCAGCTTTGTTGGTCTGTCGGCAGAACTGCGTCGTGATCTGGGCAACAATCTGGGGCTAAACGCCTTCTTAGACTATGGTTACATAGCTGCCGGCAGCGACTTTCGCAGCGGTAAGGATCACGTCGGCATCGGTATCGGCGCGCGGTATCAAACCAGTCTGGGTGCCGTGCGTATTGATCTGGCAACGCAGGCCAACGGTGATTCATTCAGCGATCCGTTTCTTTACATCGGGCTTGGAGAGGCGTTTTGATCGTCCGTCTCTTTGCAATCCTGACATTGGTCACGATCCTTTTGGCCGGAGCAGCAGACGCGCAATCCCTCAATGCGCGTGCCGAACAGTTGCTTGAAGACCAACTGTCAGGCGAGGGCCGGATTGTCGAGATTGACGGTTTTTCCGGTGTCATTTCGACCACAGCGCGGATGGAAAGACTGACTGTTGCGGATCGCGGCGGCGTCTGGCTGGTGCTGGAGAATGCCGTGCTGGACTGGTCTGCGTCAGAGCTGTTCGAACGACGCCTGCGGATCGAAGAACTCCGCGCTGAGCGGCTTGAGGTTCTGCGCGCTCCGATTGCCCCCGAAAGCGATTTACCGACACCGCAAAGCTCGGGTTTCCGCATTCCCGAACTACCTCTCTCGATCCGAATAGGCACGTTGTCTATTCCGGAAATCGTGTTGGCTGCGCCGTTATTGGGCGAGGACGTGATTGCGTCGCTTGAAGCTTCGGCGATGCTCGAAGCGGGGGCGTTGGATGTCGATCTGGCGTTGGTCAGACGGAACGGAGCGGGCGGCGCTGCGCGGGTGACGGCCGCGTTTACCCAAGGTGGTGCCTCCTTGGATGTGAATGCGGACATATCCGAACCGGCCGGGGGCGTCGTGGTCCGCGCCCTGAACGTGCCAGAACTGCCGTCCATAAAGCTTCAGGTCACCGGATCCGGGCCGCTTGACGATTTCACAGCCAATATCGACCTTTCGACCAACGGCGCGCAGCGTTTGGGCGGCACAGTCACAATAGCCCAGGCAGGTATAACCGGGCGGCGGTTTGAAGCAGATATAGGCGGAGATATTCGCCCCCTTCTGACCGAGGAAAACCGCGCCTTTTTTGGGTCCGATACCGAACTTACAACACGGGGCTTGGCGCAACCTTCCGGTGCCCTATCGCTGGAAACGCTCGCCATTCGTAGCGCAAAGCTGTCATTGCAAGGCAATGCGGAAATCGCTGCCGGAGGGTCTCCTTCAGCGTTTGAACTCACGGGTCAAATGTCCGGGGCCTTGCCGGGGAGCGATGTGATCCTTGATCTCGCGCGTTTGAGAGCAAGCTACGACGCCGCGCGCGGACCGGATTGGGATCTGTTGGCAACGGTGACGGGTGCCCAGATGCCGGGTGCTTTGATCGAGGGTCTAACGCTGACAGGGCGCGGCGTGATTGCTCCGGATAGCGATGTACCGTTTCGTGGTGATGTCACGCTGCTTGCCACGGGTATTGCGCTGGACGATGCCGATTTGGCGCAAGCCATCGGCCCACAACTGGCAATGCGCACCGCTCTGTCTGTCCGGTCAAATGGGAATGTTACGCTTGGTGATCTCAATGCGGAAACGCAACACGCGACCCTGACGGGACAAGCCTCTGCATTACCGGGTGATGGGCGGCTGGCGTTGTCCGCGACCCTGACCGCTACGCTTCCTGACCTTGGTGCTATCGGCACGGCGATTGCGCCTTTAACTGCCGGTCGCGCGGTGGCGCGAATGGATGTGCGAACCGCACTGCCAGGAGGGAACATCGAGGTCGAGTTGGTTGGCAGAACCCAAGGGCTGGACGCAGGACTACCGATACTAAACCCCGTTTTAGAGCCAGAAAACAAACTTGAGCTTTCTGTTTTGCGGGACCAGACCGGAACAACGCTTCGGTCTTTGTCTCTGCGCAACCCAGAGATGGCTTTGGCCCTTCGCGGCGCCGTAGATGATACTTCGGTCAAGCTGAACATCGACAGTGATCTGAAAGACATCTCGCAGTTTCATGCGCGTCTTCCATCGACCGCTGTGAAGCTTTCGGCTGCTGTTGATGGGCCACTAACCGCGCCGCGATTGCGACTTGTTGGCAAAGATGGTTTGGGCACCAATTTGCAACTGAATGCAGAGCAGAAAAACCGTAGCATCCGTTTTGACAGCATCTTTGAAGCCCCGACTCTGGCGCCTTTCGCAGCCCTGCTGGAACCGCTGCGTGCGGGTCGTGTGGGCGCGGAGGTAGATGGTACTTTCAACTTGGATACGCAGGACTTGGCGCTGGTATTTGTCGGGGATACTGCAGCGTTTGACATTGGTATTCCGCAGCTTTCACCATTGTTAGAGCCACAAACGCGTGTCGAAACGGATCTTATTCGTCGGGGTGATGGGACTATTGAAATCGCGACCGCAACGCTTCGCAATCCAGAACTGTCAGCGGATGCGACGGGCACCCTTTCGGGCGAGGTTCCGCGGCTGAGTGGCACGGCGCGACTGCGGGATGTGCGGCGCTTTGTGCCGAGCTTGGCTGGCGCAGTAACCTTACGCGGCGCGATTGATGGGGATACGGTTTCCGCGCAAGTCGACAGCGCAGCGGGGGTGTCGGGGCGTGTAAACGGACAAATCGGACAGCCCGGTGGGGCGGTGGACCTTCGCATAGACGGCGCCGCACCTTTGGGCTTGGCGCAACCGTTCCTGACCAATCAGGTTTTGACAGGGCAAGCCTCCTTCGATTTGGCCCTGCGCGGTGTACCAAGCCTGACGGCTTTGTCGGGGCGCGTAACAAGCGATGACTTGCGCCTTGCGGATCCCGGTCTGGGCGTCGTGTTGGATCAGACACGCACAACCGTCACGCTTGGCCAAAGCCGCGCCATCGTTTCGCTGCAAGGCGCTCTGAACGATGCCCCCATGCAGGTCACTGGTGGAATGGGCCTTGCTGCGCCTTTTGCGACAGATCTGTCGGTCGCGCTGCGCGATCTTGGCTATGTTTACGAGGATTTGCTGAGAACCCGTATTGACGCGGATCTGTCGCTTCAGGGTCAAGCGCAAACTCGGCTTTCCATTGGTGGGCGGGTTCAGCTTTCTGGAACTGAGATACGTGTCCCCGACGGAGTTGGCGGGGCAGGGGCCGCGATCCCGGATATCCGCCACCAAGGCGCGCGCGCGCCGGTTCGCCAGACGATCGACCGTGCCGGGTTAAACAGACCAAAGACC
>CAZPXE010000102.1:0-9520 GCA_964590545.1 uncultured Rhodobacterales bacterium
CGCTTCCTCCGCTTGCGCCGCCATAACCACCTCCGCCGCCACCGTAGTCGCCGCCGCGGTCGTCATAGCCCATCTGGCCGCCGCCACCGCCGCCGCCCATCTGGCCACCGCCGCCTCCTTCGCCGCGCCCGTCCAACATCGTCAGGGTCGAGGTATAAGGGCGCAGCACCACCTCGGTGCTGTAGCGGTCCTGACCGGATTGGTCCTGCCATTTGCGGGTCTCAAGCTGGCCTTCCAAATACACCTTGGAGCCTTTGCGCAAATACTGCTCGGCCACGCGCGCCAGCGGTTCCGAGAAGATCGCGACCGAATGCCATTCCGTGCGCTCGCGCCGCTCGCCAGTGTTACGATCCTTCCACGTCTCGGAAGTGGCGATGCGCAGGTTGCAAACCTTGCCGCCATTCTGGAATGTGCGCACCTCTGGGTCGCGCCCGAGATTGCCAATAAGGATGACTTTGTTAACGGATCCGGCCATGTGGCTCCCCTCTGGTGGTGTTCACGCTTGCGCGCGCGATTCTTGGATTGCAGCGCTATGACCGTATCAATCCTTGTGACGGGTTGAAACAAGGTAAACCGATTGTGCGCCCCATGATGTGGCTTGGACTGGCCTTACCCGCAAAATCAGCTATAACCTCTGACATCGTAGAGCGCTTGGGGGCGAGTTACATGGTGAAGACAGCGTTGCGTATTGGACTGGGCTGCGTTTTGGCGATTGCCGTGTCTGTGCCGTCGGTAAGCATCGGCGAGACATTTTCGTCGAAGAACCGAAACAGCCTGTTCAAATCCCAGACCAAAATTCTCGATACCCGCGCGCGGCAGCAATATAACGGCTCGGTGCGTTTGCAGCCGCCCGGAGTGAACACGCCGTCGAAATATAACGACGTGCGGATCAAGCGCTATGATGGGCGCTACAAGGGGCAATATGTTGAACTGGCCCGCTCGGCGGCGCGCAAAAATGGTGTGCCAGAGGATTTGTTCCTGCGCCTTGTGCAACAAGAGAGCAATTGGAAGCCCCGCGCGCGCTCGCACAAGGGCGCGATTGGGCTCGCGCAGTTAATGCCGTTTACGGCGAAGTATCTGGGTGTGAACCCGCATGATCCGGCGCAGAACCTTGAAGGCGGCGCGCGGTATCTCAAAGAGCAGTACCGCACCTTCGGCTCATGGCGCTTGGCGCTCGCCGCTTACAATGCCGGACCGGGCGCGGTGAAGAAATATGGCGGCGTGCCGCCGTTCCGCGAGACCCGGAATTACGTGAAGAAGATTTGGGGCAGCTAGTCCCTAGAGCATCCGACTTTAAACCTGAGGCATTGCTTTGAAGCGATGATCCGCGCGACGGGAACCGTTGCGCTCGCGCCGTTCCGCCCCCACGGGGCGGCGCGATTGCGCCTCCCCTCGGAACGGCGCTTCTGCAGTCCTGTCTCGTATCTCGGTTTTCGGGTCGGATGCTATAGTTCAATTCAGAGCACGCATGGCACGGAACAAAGGCTGAAAGCCGCCGTGACTAAAGGACGGCACAGCCGCCCGGGCTGGCTTTTGGGTCGATGCAAGCACGCTCTTCATTCTGCTCGCCATAGTTACTTTCATATACCGAGCTGGAACTCCGGTTTGGATCGCCACCCCCGGCCCGGCGCTGGCCACGGCTCTCCGTCGCAAAGCGGGCGGGGGCAGAGCCCCCACCTCACACTTACGCAACCACCAGCGGGTCAAACTCCAGCCCGATAATCACCGGGTCATGGTCGGACGAGGCAAACGGGTCCACGCTGAAGAAGGCCGGATCGTTGAAGCGGCTGGAATAGTTCAGCAGGTCCGGCTCGTCGGCATTGATGTGCCACTCCACCAGTCCCGTCACCATATCCGCCAGCCCGCTCGAAGCCACCGCCTGATCGAGCGCGCCGCGCTGACCGTCAAAGACAAAGCTATAGGCATCCGGCCCGACATAGAGGTCAAGCAGGTCCACCGTATCCGAAGGCGCGGCCAAGGCTTGCGTCGGGTCCTCTTGGCTATAGGCGTTGTAATCGCCCATCACGATCCAATCCGCGACACCGCTGCCGGTATATTCGGTGGTCAGGAACGTATAAATCTGCGACGCGGCATCGCTGCGCACCCCGTTCCAGAAGCCTTGCCCATCGCCCTGATCCACGTTCGGATCGGCCAGGAACGCATCCACCGCAGCTTGCTGCGAGGTGGTCAGACCGCCAGCCGCATCTGCCGCCTGCGCTGCGTCCAGCAAGGTGTTCAACCCGCTGGGCCCTTTCGATTTGAAGTGGACGGAGACGACGGTGAACTCGGTCCCGGTTTCACTATCCTCGAACGTTGCCACCACGGCGGGGCGGTTGCGGGGGTTGTCGCTGACGGAGTTGGAGATCCCCAACTCGCTCGCCAAAGCCTCCGCCGCATCAAAGGTCGCGGCGGCGCTTGGCTCGTCAAAGACGACGGCGGCGCTGCTGACCAGCGAGACAGCGGCGGTGTCATAGATGATCCCTGTGGTGATCGCATCGGTGCCGATAAAGGGCGAGGTGCCGCCATTTGGATCGACCACCGCATATGTGTTGCCAGTATCGGCCCCCAATGCGCCCGCAAGCGTGCCAATCGCGCTGGAACTGTCGAAACCGTTATTCTCAACCTCCTGAATGGCGAAAACTTCGACGCCAGAGGCAGACATCGCCTCGACCAGCTTGTCGGTCTGACGGTCCAGATCCCCCGCCGTGCTCGCGCCCCGTACGCTGAGGTTATTCGGCCCCGTGGTGCCAGACAGCGTCGTGAAGTAGTTCAGCACATTGAACGCGCCAAGCTGAATGTCACCGCCCACCGGGGCGGGTGCGTCTTCGCGTGCGCCTTCATTGGTGGCAGGATCAATCGGCAATTGCCCGTCGACCAGCATGGTATATTCGCTGAACTGATAGCGCAGCACGCCGTTCACCGCCTCCGTCATCTCCGAGCCAAGCCGCAGTGTTGCGCCGGTGGCGTCGAACGTATCGCCGCTGTCGAGGACCCCGTCCCCATCATCGCCGCTTGTATCATTGGGCGCATAGGCAAATTCGGTCGGGTTCTGGCTGCTGATCCCGTCATCAATGGTCAGCGTGTTGTTGGTGTTATCCTCGATGGCGAGGTCAATTGCGGCCTGATCAGCCGGATCAATCGTCTGGGTCGGCTGATACTTGTTGCCCGCTGACACTTCGATGGACCCGAAGCGGTCGAAGTTGAAATTGGTGGTGATGGTGATCGGATCATCCGTGGCGGAGGTGAGCGCGATCAACATCCCCTCCAGCGCCTCTTTCATCGCATCCGTGCTGTCGGGGCCAAGCTCCAGCGCTGCGGGGGAGGGGATGGTGTTCCCGGTCGTGACAATCTCGACCGTTGCAGCGCTGATTTGCGTCTCATCAAAGAACTCGGCCACGGTGCCCGTTACAGTCACCTCATCGCCAAGGCTGACCGTTGGCAGCGCGCCGGTAAACACGAAAACCCCGTCCGAGGTGCCTGTATCGCCGTCGCCAACCGCGTCTTGCATAAAGAACCCGTTGCCGACGGAATAGGTGACGACGCCCGTGACGCGCACATCCATCGTCTCATAGGGGCTGGCAAAGCCAGAGCCCTGAACCTCAAAGATCGCCAGATCAAGCGGGTCGGTGCCACCACCGCCGCCCCCGGCGGCGTCATTGGCTGCGCCCGGCGTGCCGCTGTCGCCGCTGCCGAAGGTGGCGGTGGCCTCTGACCAGTTCGCGCCGTCGCTGTTGTCATTCGCCGGATCGTTCAGCGACATGGATGCGCCGGTCGGGTCGGGGAAGGTCGCCCCATTGTCCCATTCAACGCGGTCAATTTCGGTGTCTTCAGTATCAAGAAGAACCAGTTCGTCCGAACTATTGGACAGGAACAAACCGGAATACTGGTAATCGACCTCTACGCCGCCGTTGAGTGTGCTGTCGGACTCGATACCCAGCACAAGGAACCCACCCGCAGCGAGGACCAATGGCCCGCCATTATCGATTACATGGCTTTCGCTGTCATTGTCCGCAATGGTCCACCCGTTGATGTCAATGTCGCTGTCTGTGGGATTGAACAACTCGAACCATTCTCCTGCTGAGTCCGATACAGCAGATGGGTTTTGCATGATCTCATTGATCACAACACCCACCTCATCGGGTGCCGCCGGGTTGGCAGCGCCGGGCGTGCCGGTGTCCGTGGTGTTGTAGATGAAAGTCGGATCATCCGGTGTTTCGGCCCAGTTGGCACCGTCATTGTTGTCGCTGCCGAGATTGAGCAGATACATCGACGCACCGGTTGGGTCCGGCCAGTCCGGCCCACCATCATATTCGACCCTGTCCACCTCTCGGCCCAGCGTGTCGGTCAGGATCACCTCATCGTCCGAATTGCCAAGCGTGATGGACGAGCCATAGGCGTAATCCGGCACAAGGCCACCATTCGATGAGGACTCATCGCTGCGCGCAAGCAGCGCATAAGCCCCCGCCGCAACCATCAGCGGGCCGCCATTATCGATGACATGGCTGTTGGAGCCTTCATCGGAAATGGTCCAGCCGTTGATATCCACCGGCGCGCTGCCTGCGTTGTAAATCTCGAACCACTCGCCATCGCTGTCGCTGACATCGGAAGGGTTCTGCATGATTTCGGTGATGATGACCTGCGCAAGCGGGGGAACGTTGTCTGCGCCCTTGGTCTCTTCGCCCGGCGCGCGCCATGTGCCATCATCATTGCGCTGCAGCGAGAAGCCTTCCGAGGTCGAACTGGTCTCACTCACGCCGATATCGGTGGAGGTGACGCCATAGGCGGCGACACTATCAAACGCGGTCACGGTGCCTTCATAGCTGAGGAACTCGATCAGTTGCTCGCGATAGGACAAAACCATCCCGTCATTGCCACCGTTCTGGATGCCGTTCGACGGGTAGTCGATCACATAGTAATCCCAAACGCCCTCAGTGATCGGGGTGATCGTGCTCAGGTCAGTAGAGCCATAGACCTCGCCATTCTGGTTCACCAACTCCAGCAGCAGCCCTTCGGGGTCGGACCCGGTGGCGACGCGGATTTCCACGAACTCGCCCACGTCGGAGCCTGCATTGTCATAGTGAAACTCGTTGATCCGCGCCGCGGGGATCACGAAATCATTCAGCCCGGTTACGCTCACTTCAACCGTCGCAACTGTGGAGCCGCCTTTGCCGTCGCCGACCCGGTAGGTGAAGGTATCCACGGCGGTCTCGCCGGAGTTCAGGTATTGGAACGCAGTGCCCGGATCATAGGTAAAGCTGTCGCCGTCGCGCGTGATCGTGCCGCCACCCGTTGAGGTTTCGTCGAAATCGACGATGCGCATCCGGTCCCCGTCAAACTCCTGATCATTCGCCAAAAGGTCCGCTGTGGTGAAAGAGACAGGGCTGTCTTCGTGCGTCGTCAGCGTGTCGTCTCGGGACAGGACTTTGTTGTTCCGGCCATCAAGGAAGAGCGTGTAATCATCCTCGGCGAAGTAGAGTTGCTCGACATTGCGCAGGAAGTCGCGGCCAGCATCCGGCACCGCAGAGATCGAGGTGACAATCGTGCGCCCGCTCGCGGTGGTCGAAATGGTGTAATCGTTGACGCTGCCCTCATAGCAAACGGTGTCGATCCCGCCTGCGCCATTGATCCGGTCATCGCCTGCGCCGCCATGGATGATGTCATTCCCGGCGCCCGCCAGCATCAGGTCATTACCGCTGCCGCCATCCAGCTCGTCATCTCCACCAAACCCGCTCAGCGTGTCGTTGCCTGCCAGCCCTGCGATAACATCCATCAGCGCGGAGCCAGTCAATGGATTGTCAAACTCGTCGCCGATCAGTGTTGGTGTGCTATTGGTCGCCATGAAATAATCCCCCAAGAAGTGTCGCGCATGTTTTATGCTGCGAACTGTGCGCCTTTTGTGACAAGGGAGCAAAGAATTTTTTCCACCTTTCCGGGTGCCGTAAGGTCCGTTGGGCGTGACCTTGCCGATCAGCTGCCTATATCTTGAGCATGAGCGACAAACCTGAAACTTCCGTCCTGTTCAACGCCGAATGCCCGGTCTGCAATTTCGAGATTTCGCACTACCGCGACTACTCGGAACGCGAAGGTCTGCCGATCCGCTTCGATGATCTGAACGGCCCCGATCTGGCGCAGTGGGGGCTGGATGCCGACACCGCCGCGCGGCGGCTTTACGTGCTGCACAAAGGCGAGATGCTGGGCGGGATCGACGGCTTTGTCGTGCTTTGGCGAGAAATGCCGCGCTATCGCTGGCTGGCGCGGGTTGTTGGGGTGCCGGGGGTCTACCGGCTTGCCTGCCTGACCTATGATTGGGTGCTGGCCCCGCTGATTTACCGCTGGCATCTGCGGCGGAAGGCGCGCGCGGCGGGCTAGACACACAAGCTGGGCGCGGCGGCTTCGCCTTATCACCGTATCTGTGGCGCTTCGAACAAGGCAATCAACCCGTCGCCAAAGCCTCCAAATAAGCACTCACACAGCTTTGCACATGGCGAAACCGATCCCCGCCCAAATGCTTGCCGCCATACCAGCGAGTAACAATGATCAGATGGTCGCTCAGCCCTTCGCGCTCCAGCATTCGCAGGATCACCATCCCCGCACCGGATTCGCCGTCATCGCCCTTGATGGGACCGCTCTGGCTGAGCACTGCGCCCCATGTGTTGTGGGTCGCCTTGGCATAAGACCGCTCGCGCTTCAGCTCCTTCAAAGTCGCGTCAATCGCCGCGCGGTCCGTCACCGCCGCGCCCGAGACCGCGTATTTCGAGCCACGATCGGTCAGGATATGCCCAAGTTTTCGCAGCGCCATTGTGGGCAGTCCTAAGTAAATTGAGTGCCTCTATGCAGATACACCATGCATAGTCAGGTATTCCATACTTTTGCACAGCTTCGCCGGAATGATACTTCGGGCAAGCTCGGGTGGGTGGGTGAACAATTGCAACGGTGTCAGTCACATTCGGGCCGCGTGTTGGGCGGCATCTGGTGCGGTGTCGTTGCGTTCGTCCCCCCCGGTATGGTGCTTTTCGGCGAACGTCGCTGCCCAGCACGCATTTCATCGCGGCAATGGCAGCATGTTGGAAAAGCGCTTTGTCTCTTAGGGTCCTGGCCCTAGAACCTGGCTGCTGTCTTGCGCACGATGGCTTTGCGCTGGGCGTTGGGCGGATGCGTTCCAAGGAACTTGTCGCCGGGATCGGGGATACGATTGAAGAACTCAGCGCCGCGCAACGCGTTATACCCGCTCTTGATCGTTAAGATCGTGCCAAGCTCATCTGCTTCGAGCTCAAACTCTTTGGAATAGGTCCGCGCGCCCACCTGTGCGCCAAGCTCCTGCGCAGAGCGCACCGAGGATGCGTCGCCACCGGACAGGGTTGCAAGACCCGCAAAAATCACGGCACCTGCAATTGCATTGTCACGCTGTTTGGGAATGTGCCCTTCGATATGATGCGCGCCTTCATGTCCCATGACAAACGCAATTTCATCTTCATTGCGCGCCATACGGATCAGACCCGCATTGAACACAATCAAGGGCCGCCCAGTCGAATCGAGCGTCTGGAACGCATTGGGCTGTTGGTTTGGACGATCATCCACCAGAATTTTGAAATCGCAGCTTACATTGCGGGTGCGCGCCCGGCATTCGCGCTCCATCACGGGTTCCATCCGATTGGCGACATTGACAAAGGCGCGTGCGGCTTGCTTGGCATTCCACGCCTCAGAGGTGCTGCGCCGCGCTGGTTCATCCGCCTCAGATGGCCCAGACGAGACGACGGCTTCATCACAAGCCGTCAGAAAAACAAGAATTATCCCGAACAGGGCAGACAGACGCAGCATTTAGAAGTCTCCACTGATGATCATCACAGTACTCCGAGTTTAGCACCAGCAGAGCAAGGCGCCAGTGTTTCAAAGGTAAATGACGAAATTCTTACTTCGCGGCCCCGACACCTGTTGCGTGTTCAGGCGGCTTGCGACTTGATAGGGCAAAAGAGCTACACGCAGGAGGCCGTCCCATGTTCACAATCGAGCACGAATTTGACGCCACAGTCATCACTTTGGTTGATGAGGGGGGCGCGCATTTGGAAGAAGACGTGGCCGTCAATGCTTTTGCAGAATGCATCACGATCGAACAGCTCGACCCGCGCAGCGATACCGTGCAGAAGATTACGCTGTCGCCGTGCCAGATGCGCGATCTGGCGGCAGCGCTGGATTTGCCCGAAGGGGTCTATGCGCGCGTCCGTTCAAGTCAGGAATGAGGGCCTTCGGATAGGGCGTTGGCGCGTATGCATAAAATTACTTAAACACGGGTCCATTGGATGCCCAAATTTCGGCCCAATCCCGCGCTAGGCACCGGGCGAACAATGTTGGGTACGTAATGAGCAATCAAGTGTTTGACAGCCGTGTGGAGCGGATCGCGAAGCTGCACAAGAATGGGCCTTCTGTTGATATGTTGGCGGGGATCGGCTCACTGGACGAGGCGCGAAAAACGGCCGGGATGTCCCGTCGACAGCGCCGAGCGAAGAAATTGGGCGGTGGTGCGCCGCTGCTGTCCCTTATCCTTGGCGGCGCGGCAGGATTCGCTGCGGTGCATTTGCTAAATGATGGGTTGGGCTTTGATGGTCTTGTGGCGCTGGCGCACACGCCCGACAAGATCGTTCCGCTCGCGCAGGCAGACCAGATGCTCGGGGCCGCTGGGGCAGGACTTGCCGCTGTCGTGCTCATGTTCGGCTATGGACTCTTGAACGGCGGCAAGGCCCGCCGCGCCCACGCCTTCGGCTTTGCCGGGATGGCGGGCGCGATGGCCGCTGCTGCGACGCAATTGGTTGATATAGAGCGATTAAATCAAATGACCGCGCCGCTGATGAGCGCTCTGAACGCGGTCTAAGCCGCGCTCCGGCACGCGCAAGACGCGGTGATTTTGATATCTGCCCGCGCCAGCGCCTGATCCAATTGCAGCTTGATATGCCGCGTCTCGACCGTCTCGCCGCGCCGGCTCAGACATTCATGCAGCCCGTGCAGCGCCCAGACATTGCGCGGGTTTTGACAGGGGCGGGGCAGGGTTGCGTCCAGCCCAAGATCGGCGCGGTAAACCGCTTCGGCTTCGCCTAACTCCCCGGCCTCCATCAGCAGCGCACCCAGCGCGTGGCGGGTGGGCTGCGGCCAGGCCCAGGGTTCTTCATACAGCAGGTTGTCATCGCGGCGCACGGCTTCGCGCAGATGCTCTAGCCCCTTGGATTGGTTCCCGGACTTAAACTCAATCTCGCCCCACATCATCGCTTGGGCAATCTCCAGCACATCACGGGCCTTGTTCTGGAACAGATACCGCTGCTCTGGCACAGCGGCGAAGGCGGCGGTGAACTTGGCCGCCTCGGCCCGCGCCTGCGCATCGCGGTGCAGGTTCGCCAGCGCCACCGCGCGCGCATACAGGACCAGCGCATGCGTCACGGTATAAAGCTGCGTGTCCTCCGGGATCGGCTCGTCCAAAATTTCCGCCCACATCCCGAAGCGGATCAGCACATGCGGGCGCGAGGCGACGAAG
>CAZPXE010000103.1:0-9480 GCA_964590545.1 uncultured Rhodobacterales bacterium
GAACTCACCAGCACGGCTCTCCCCCACAGTTTGGTGCGATGGTTACATATGGCCGCAAAACCCTTAGGGCAGCCACCAAGGGCAACGGGGGATGGCCCCCTCCCCCTTCAATTCATCGCACCGCCGCCCTCAAACCACTCCAACGCGAACTGCGCCCAGCCGCGCGGCATGGCGTGCCCGCCGGGGAAGAGCGCGAAGCTGAGCGCGGAGCCGGGGGCGCAATCGGTCCATGTCCGGGTCCAGAACGGACCGTCAGTGCTGCGGCGTTGCGGCATATGGTTCACACAGCCATTGGCCGCGCGCCATGTGTCGAAGGTCGCGAAGACGTCGCCTTGCACAAAGGCCTCCGGGTCCTGGGCATTTTCTCCACGCACCGCGCGCCCTTCAAGGGGGACAGTGCCGTCGCTCCAGCCATGGGTGTGGAGCAGTTTGACCGGGCCTGCACAGGTCTCGGGGTGCGGTCGCCACATGCCGCCGCCGACGGGGGCGTAGGCGGCGAAGGTCTCAGGCGCGAAACAGGCCACATATGAGGACATGGACCCGCCAATGGAGAAGCCGGAGAGCATAACGTTACCAGCGTCGAAGTCGAACCGCGTCGCGGCATCATCTTTGACGCGGGCGAGGAAGTCGTATTCGTCGCGGGCGGAGGGCACGTCCGGGTGGAAAGACCAGCGCCGCCCATTGCGCCCATCGCGCGGGGTGCCGTCGGGGGCAATGACCACATAGCCTGCCGCGTTGAAGGTGCGGACCATGCCACTCATGCGCAGCGAACCTTGGCCGGAACTGCCCCAGCCGTGCAGGAAGACCAGCGCGCCTTTGGCATCGCCCTCGGGCAAGACCGCGTGATAGGTGCCGCCGTCGATTTCACACGCGGCCTCGTCTGCGCCGCATCCGGCTTGCGCGGTCCCGGTGGTCAAGACGAGCGCGGCGGCAAAGGCAAAGGCTCTCATGCGTTCCCCTCCGGCTTGGAGACAGGAAGCCCCGCGCGCAGCCAGCCCGGCCCAGCCCCGGAGCCGAGCATCCCTTCGGGTACATCGATGATGTTAGAGAACCCAGCGCTCACAAGCTGTTTGGTCAAGTAGCGGGACCGCACGCCGCGCGCGCAAATTAGGGCCACAGGCGCGTCGGTTGCGCCTTGGGTCAGAGCAAGCAGCGCATCGACGAAGTCTTTGCGGCGCATATCGAGCGGCGTGGCCCCCTGCCCGACCCCGGTGGTGGTCCACTCATCCGGGCGGCGGATGTCGATCAGCAGGATGTCCCCGGCAGTGGCTTTGGCGTGGGCGTCCTGAACACTCAGCGCACCGCCGGAAATCTCTGCGGCCACGTTGTACCAATTCGCCGCGAAAACCCCGCCTGCCGCGACCACCGCGCCTGCCCCGACCAACAGGCCGCGTCGTCCCAATTTCAATGCACTCATGCCATCTCTCCGCATCACGTTTCGCCCAACCTATGCGCGGCAAAGCCAAAGCGCCAAACCTGAAGGCATAACTTCAAGCGGTTGTGATGCGTTGTCAGTGCAATCGCGGCGGTTTGTTAGGGTCCATGCCGGGGGCGGCGCCGGGGATTTGGGTGGGCTCTGGCTCTTGTGGCTCGGGCAGCTCGAACGCGAAGGCGACCGGCTGCATACGGGCGACAACCGGGTCATCCGCTGCAAAGAAGCCCACATCAAGGAAGCCCGCTTCGATGCCCGAGAAGGTCAGCGCCTCGGATGCGGCGCGGGCCAAAGCAGTCTCGGCGCGGGCATCCGCTCCGATCAGCGCCAGCAGGTAGCCGGTCGTCTCGTCGGCATAGCGTACCTTGGTCAGCAGCGCAGCTTCGGCGATGCGGCCAGCGGAGGACAGACGCTCGGCCAGCCCCACAAGCAGCACCTCGGGAACGCCCTTGGGGGGTAGAAATTCGGTGATATGCGCCTCGGTTTGCCCCGGCCCATCGGCCCCAAGCGTCTCGGTCAGCCAGGCAAGCGCATCCGGCGGCAGCAGCGTGGCGGAGGGAGCGACGTCGAGGTTCAGGGCCAGTCCGGTCGCCCCTTCGGCCAAGAGTTGCGCGACGATCCGGCCCGGTAGAGCCACGTAAGGCACAGGGCGGTCGGCGAAGGTGGACAGGCGTTCGAGCGTGTCGAACCCGAGGACGAAATCCTGCCCTTCCACGGGGAAAATCTGCGGCTCGATCTGATCGCCCTGCGGCTCTTTTTCGAGCATCAGGTAGAGTTCGGCATCGGCCAGCGCCGCGTAGAAACGCAGGCGCGCGGCGTCGCTGTCTTCCATACCAGAATGGGCGCGGTCGAGGTCGGTTTGGGCAGTCTTCGGGTCAGTCTTCGGGTCAGTCATCGTCGGTCAGGGCCTCTTTAACGGCGCATTGCAGGGCGGGCACCACGTCCCGTTCGAACCACGGCTCTCGCTTGAGCCATGCGGTATTGCGCCAGCTTGGATGCGGCAAGGTGAAAGTGCCCGGCGCATGGGATTTCCAATCGGCCACGGCGTCGCTGACTCGCCCCTTATGCCCCAGATGCCAGCGGATCGCTGCACCGCCGACGAGGATACGAAGACGCACCTCCCCAAGCGCCTCCATAACCCGCATGTGCCAAGTGCGCGCGCAAATCGGTGGCGGGGGCAGGTCCGCGCCCTTGGCGTTATAGCCGGGAAAGCAGAAGGCCATGGGCACGATGGCGAGTTTGGTTTTGTCGTAGAATGTCTTTTCATCCACCCCCATCCAGCGGCGTAGGCGCTCGCCCGACGGGTCGGTGAAGGGCCGCCCGCTCTCATGCACGCGCGCGCCGGGGGCTTGGCCTGCCACAAGGATACGCGCGCCGGGCTGGACCCAGACGACAGGACGCGGGCTATGAGCGGTGGCTGTAGCGGCAAAGCGCTCCGCACAGAGGCGGCAGGCGCGGATGTCGGAGGTGAGCTGTTGCATTAGGCGCGAGGTAGGTCATGGGGCGTAAGAAGCCAAGCGCGCCGGGTCATTTCGAAATTTGTCGAAATAAGCTGTGGACAGCTCAGGTTCATTTCAATATTTCTAGAAATATGAAATTTGATACACCCGACTCAGACGACCTGTCCCTTGCCCGCGCGGCCTCGACCTTCGCGGCGCTCGGCTCTGAACAACGACTCGCCGTGCTGCGGGTGCTGGTGCGCGCCGGCTCAGACGGGCTAACCATTGGCGCACTAGGGGAGCGGTCGGGCGTGACAGGCAGCACCCTGACGCATCACATGAAAATCCTGACCGGGGCCGGGCTGGTCCGGCAGGAAAAACAAGGCCGCAGCATCATTTGCGCCGCTGTGGCTTATGACGAACTCAAGGACCTTTCCGGCTTTTTGCTGCGCGAATGCTGCGCAGACAGCCAGACACAGGAGCACACGCATGGCTGATATCACAACTTCCCCAAGCGGCCCGAGCCTTTGGCAGCGTATCGACAAAGCGTGGCTGGCTGTCGGTTTGATCCCACTCGCCGTGTTGGTGCTGGACCCGGGTAAGTTCATCGAAGTTATCAGCTTCGCCGCACGTGCCTTTGCGCATACGGGCGTCTTTATCTTCATCGCCATTTCGCTGGTCGCCTATGTCAAAGCCGCCGGGGCCGAGACCCTGCTGGCCCGCGCGTTTGAGGGCAATCCGGCGCGGATGATCGTGATGGCGGCGCTTCTGGGCGGGTTGTCGCCTTTCTGTTCCTGCGAGGTGATCCCCTTTATTGCCGCACTTCTGGCAGTCGGCGCGCCTTTGTCAGCCGTGATGGCCTTCTGGCTGGCCTCACCGCTGATGGACCCGGCGATGTTTACGATCACCACCGCCGAACTGGGTATGAATTTCGCATTGGCCAAAACTGTCGCAGCCGTAAGCCTTGGCATTTTCGGCGGCTTTGCCACCATGGCCTTTGCAGCCAGCCCTGTATTCGCTGAACCCTTGCGCGAAAAGCCGCAAGTGGGCGGCTGCTGCGGCGTCAAGAAGCCGTTTCAAGGCGCGCCGGTGTGGAAATTCTGGCAAGAACCCGAACGTCGGCTGGCGTTTCGTGAAAGCTGGGTCGACAATGCACTGTTCCTCGCAAAGTGGTTGCTGATTGCCTACCTCTTCGAGGCGCTGATGGTGACATACGAAACCACCGATTATGTTGCGCAGGCCCTTGGTGGTGATGGTCTTGGCACTATTTTGCTGGCCGCTGTGGTCGGGATGCCTGCCTATCTGAACGGCTACGCTGCCGTTGGCTTGCTCGGTGGTTTGCTAGAGCAAGGAATGGCGCCGGGCGCCGCAATGTCCTTCGTGATTGCAGGTGGTGTGTCGTCGATCCCGGCAGCGATTGCAGTCTGGGCGCTGGTGAAACCCCGAGTTTTCGCCGCATATATCGGCTTTGCCTTGATCGGCGCGGTGCTGGCTGGTCTGGGGTGGCAGATGATCGCCTAAAGAAGCCGCAAGGCTTCAACGGTTGAGCAATTCTGCGCCGGTTAACTGGCAAGTCTGCGTGAACAATGCTCGCTAGACTTGCGCATTTGTTATCAAATTCGACATAATAATGCCCAATTCAGTGAATATTCCGTACATAACTCTGCCCTATACGGGGCGCGCGGGAGCGATCCCGTTTCTTTTGACAGGCCGTAAAACCGGATGCTTGAGTTCGTTAATGTGTCAAAGTCCTTTTGGACCGGACAGCAGCGCAAGGTGATCCTTGACCGCGTTTCTTTTCGCGTGGATTTGGGTCGATCGATGGGCATTCTCGCGCCGAACGGCACGGGCAAAACGACGCTGATCAACATGATGGCGGGGCTGGAAAAGCCGGATGAAGGCGAGATCCGCCGCGAATGCAACATCTCTTTTCCGCTTGGATTTATGGGCGGGGTGGCGTCGAAAATCTCCGCACTTGAGAATTCTCGTTACATCGCAAGGCTTTACGGGTTGGACCCGGATTATGTCGAAAGCTTCTGCCGCTGGCTTTGCGGTCTGGGGGAGTATTTCGACCAACCCCTTGGCACCTATTCGGCAGGGATGCGGGCACGTTTCTCTTTCGCGCTGATGCTGGCGCTGGATTTCGATATGTATCTGATCGATGAGGGCATGCCCGGCACGACAGATGTGGAGTTCAATCGCAAAGCAGGTGATGTTTTACAGGAACGGCTGGCGACAACGACCATTGTGATCGTGTCACACCAAGCCCAAACACTTGAAAAGTTTGCACGATCCGCTGCAGTTTTGCTAGACGGTCAATTGCATATATTCGACACCTTGGAAGAGGCAAAGCAGCTCTATGACTACGAAACCCAAGGCTAGAAAATTCCGCGTGCGCCGCACGCCGTCGCAACCCTCGGCTGACGTGCCTGATCCGGGCGCGCCCGGCGTTGCTGCGCCTGAGGCAGGCGCGGCCTCGGTTCCGCCGGCAAGCCAGCCCACAGCGGCACAACCCGCAATGGCGCAACCACACGCCGGGCATCACGCGCCCATACAGCCTGAACCGCAATCCCCACCGCAACAGCCCGCCGCTCCTGAACAGGCCGCGCCGATGGCTGCGGACATCCCAATTCCCGGTCAAGCAGCGGGCGAGATTGATATTGACGCAATCCGCAGGGAAGGGCTGACAGGGCGTCAATTGCGCATGGCGCGCCGGGTCGCACAAAAGCAAGGCCTAGCTCCGACCTCTGACTTCGACGCAGTGCGCCTCCTGCGCATGAAAGGGATCGACCCGTTCCAGCGCGGCACCATGCTGCAACTGGTTGTGCCGGACGCCGATGGGCCCGCACAGACACCGGGCGTTGGCCAAGCGCAAGTCCCTGCCGCCGCAGGCGCAATTGGGCAGATCGCACCGGTCACACAGCCGATGCAACTGCCGCAGACCTTGCCAAGCGGCGATGACACCCTCCCCTCGACCGAGACGCTATCCCCAGCCCAGCGGAGGGAGAAGGAAATCTCGCAAATTCAGCGAGATATCCAGAAACGCCGACGCCGGAAAATGTCGCTGCTGCTCACACGGCTGGCCTTTTTCGTGTTCCTACCGACGATCATGGCAGGCTGGTATTTCTACAATATCGCCACGCCGATGTATGCGACCAAGTCCGAATTCCTGATCATCCAGTCCGAGAACCAAGGCGGCGGCGGTTTGGGCGGCCTGCTCTCTGGCACTCAATTCGCCACCAATGCGGATTCTATCGCTGTACAGGGCTATCTGACCTCGAAAGACGCGATGCTGCGGCTGAATGAAGACGCCGGGTTCAAAGCCCATTTCACACAAGACTTCATCGACCCGATCCAGCGCCTAAACCCCGCTCCGACCAACGAAGAAGCCTATAAGACCTACAAAAAGCGGGTCAAAATCGGGTATGATCCGACCGAGGGTGTGATCCGGATGGAGGTGATCGCGGCTGACCCGGAAGTGGCCAAGGAATTCTCGAACCAGCTTCTGAGCTACGCGGAAGAGCGGGTGAACAACCTATCTGCCCAGAAACGCGATGACCAGATGCTCGACGCGATGGAAGCGTTTGAGAACGCCGAGCGGGAGCGGCGTTTGGCCCAAGAAGACTTGGTGCAGCTTCAGGTCGAAGGCGCGACTCTGGACCCCGAAGGGGTGATCGCCTCGCTTCGGGCGCAGATCACGACGATTGAAGGTCAGGTTACCGAAAAGCAGATCGAATTGGCGACGTTGTTGAACAACACACGCCCGAACCGGGCAAAGGTGGACGGCGCACAATCGGCGTTGGATATCCTGAACGCACAGCTTGACGAGCTTAACGGCAAGATGACCGATGCCAGCCAGGGCGAGAATTCTTTGGCAAAACTGACCGTGCGTATCCAGATGGCGCAAGCTGACCTTGCGACGCGCGATTTGCTGCTGCAATCGGCACTGCAACAGGTGGAACAGACGCGGATGGAGGCGAACCGGCAGGTGCGCTATTTGACGACCGCCGTTGCCCCGGTAGCGAGTGAAGAGGCGGCCTATCCGCGCGCATTCGAAAACACCATCTTGGCTTTCCTGATCTTTGCAGGCATCTACCTGATGATCTCGCTCACCGCGTCTATCCTCAGAGAACAGGTCGCCTCATAATGCAACATGTCGACGTCGCTGGCCTCACGGTCGGCAATGACAGGCCGCTGACAGTCATCGCCGGTCCATGCCAATTGGAATCCGCGGATCACGCACAGATGATTGCGGGCGTCATGAAAGAAGCCTGTGCGGCGGCAGGCGCGCAATACATCTTCAAGTCCAGCTATGACAAAGCCAACCGCACCTCGCTGTCTGGCAAACGTGGTCTTGGCATTGATGAAGGGCTGCGTATCCTCGCCGATCTGGGCAAGAGCATGGGCGTGCCGGTTCTGACGGATGTACATAGCCCTGAGCAATGCGCCATTGCCGCTGAAGCGGTCGACGTGATCCAGATCCCCGCTTTCCTGTGCCGCCAGACCGACATGCTGCTGGCGGCGGGTAATTCCGGCGCGGTGGTGAATGTCAAAAAAGGCCAGTTCCTCGCCCCTTGGGAGATGCCCAATGTCATCGCCAAGATCGAAAGCACCGGTAATCGTCGAATACTGTTGACCGAGCGCGGCACGACGTTTGGCTATAATACTCTAATCGCCGACATGCGCTCGCTACCACAGATGGCGCAAACGGGTTATCCGGTCGTGATGGATGCAACCCATTCGGTGCAGCAACCGGGCGGACAAGGCGGATCGTCAGGGGGGCAGCGCGAATTTGCCCCTGTGATGGCCCGCGCGGCGGTCGCGGTTGGCACGGCGGCAGTCTTTATGGAAACCCATCAGGACCCAGACAACGCCCCCTGCGATGGGCCAAATATGATTTATCTGAACGAGATGCCTTCGCTCGTGGACACGCTGATGCAGCTGGACGCGATTGCCAAGGCGACCCCTCTGAAACTCTGAAGTCAAACGGACGAATTTATGACCAAACCTTTGCCGGACGTGACACCGAATACATGGGCTTTCCTGCGCGATGCGATGATCAAGCCGACGGGCTTTCGCGAGTATGACGCGCGCTGGAAGTACCCCGAAGAAATCAACCTGCCCGGTATGACCGCCCTTGGCCTCGGCCTTGGCACACAGATGCAAAAGCGCGGGATTGAACCTGTGATCGCGGTCGGAAACGATTACCGCGACTATTCGCTGAGCATTAAGAACGCGCTGATGCTTGGGCTGATGCAGGCCGGTATTCAGGTAAAAGACATCGGCCCGGCCCTGTCGCCGATGGCCTATTTCAGCCAATTTCATCTGGACGTGCCCGCAGTGGCGATGGTGACAGCCTCGCACAATCCCAACGGCTGGACCGGGGTGAAGATGGGGTTCGAGCGCCCCCTCACCCATGGCCCCGATGAGATGGGCGAGCTGCGCGATATTGTGCTAAGCGGCGAAGGCGTGGCGCGCCCCGGCGGCTCTTATGAATTCGTGGACGGCGTGATGGAAGCCTATCTCGACGATCTGGTCGGGGATTTCAAAATGACCCGCAAGCTGAAGGTGGTCTGCGCAACCGGCAACGGTACTGCGGCGGCCTTTGGCCCGGCCCTGTTCGAGCGGCTCGGCGTTGAAGTGGTCGAGAGCCATAACGAGCTTGATTACACTTTCCCCAACTACAACCCGAACCCCGAAGCCATGGAAATGCTGCATGATATGTCCGCCACGGTGACATCCTCGGGCGCGGATTTCGCGCTTGGGTTTGACGGTGATGGCGACCGTTGCGGTGTCGTGGACGATGAAGGAGAAGAGATTTTCGCGGACAAGGTCGGTGTGATCATGGCCCGCGATCTGGCGAAACTCTATCCCGGCGCGACCTTCGTGGCGGATGTGAAATCGACGGGCCTTTACGCCTCTGACCCTGCGCTGATCGAGGCGGGAGTGAAGGCGGACTACTGGAAAACCGGGCACAGCCACATGAAGCGCCGGGTCAAGGAAATCGGCGCGCTGGCAGGGTTTGAAAAGTCGGGCCACTACTTCCTCGCCGAACCGATCGGGCGCGGATATGATTGCGGGATGCGCGTGGCGGTCGAGATTTGCAAGCTGATGGACCGCAACCCGGACATGAAAATGTCCGACCTGCGCAAGGCGCTGCCCAAGACGCATTCGACCCCGACCATGTCGCCCTATTGCGCCGATACCGAGAAGTATGACGTGCTGGCGCGGATCGTGGACAAACTGGTCGCCCATGCGAATGGCGGCGGCACCATCGCGGGCCGCGCGATCAAGGAAGTCGTGACCGTAAACGGCGCGCGCGTGATCCTCGACAATGGTGGCTGGGGACTGGTGCGGGCGTCTTCCAACACGCCGAACCTTGTCGTTGTCTGCGAAAGCCCGGAAAGCGAAGACGAGCTGCGGGCGATCTTCAAGGATATCGACGACATGATCCGCACCGAAAGCGCGGTTGGGGATTACGACCAGACGTTCTGATCTTTCTTAACACGCCCCGGACTTGATCCGGGGCCGCGCTGTATCAGGCACATTACCAAGCTTGCCGAGGCCCCGGATCACGTCCGGGGCGCGGCGTCTGTTATCATGGGTGCG
>CAZPXE010000104.1:0-9475 GCA_964590545.1 uncultured Rhodobacterales bacterium
CGCCTCACTGCGCATCGCATCCATAAACTCCGCATCAGAAATCGCCCCGGATTGCCACAGCCAGCCAGTAAGCTCGGGCGAGGACGCTACGTCTTCGGATACGCTGAGAGATGCTGAAAGCAGCTCTGGTGCACCAGAAGGCGATGCCACATAGACAAAGGCATCGCCATCCATCGCCAGCGGGCTTTCTGAAAGGACTGTCAGCAGCTGCCGTTCAACACCGGTATCCGGGTCCGTGTAGTAAATAACGTTGGAGTAAACGCTGCGGTTGGACAGGATGACAGGGCCAAATGTCTCGACGCGATATTCGGTGGCGTCACCGGAAAGCTGGATTTGGTCGCCATCGGCGAGGTTGAAATCGAGGATCTGAGCGCCGTCTTCCGGGCCGTCATAGATCGTGCCGCCAGTATCGCCAATTACAAACAAATCCGCGCCAGCGCCGCCGACCATCCGGTCGAAATCGTCGAACCCGCCACCGCGTTCGCCGCCAATCAGAATGTCGTCACCGTCACCACCGCTGAGATAGTCCCGACCTTCTCCACCGCGCAGCGTATCATCGCCTGCCAAACCTTCGATCTGGTCATCGCCGTCACCTCCGATGAGCACGTCGCCCGGGGTCGTGCCTCCGGATTGCGCGTAACTTCTGTCGCTGCCAAAAATCACGTCGTCGAAGCTGGTCCCGTTCAGCAGAATGCGTTCGAAGTCCTTATGCTTCACCTCTGCCAGTGTAACGGGTGCGACACCGTCAAAAGATTGCAGGCGAATGATCCCGTCAAAGATTGCATCCGACCCTTCCAGCGTTTTCACATTAACGATTTGCCCTTGCTGACCCGAGTAGTCGACAAACAAAGTGTCGATTTCCGCAAACTCCGGGATCGTCGGCAAAACGCGTTCATCCGAGCCACCATCAGCCACATCGAAGCCAAGACCCACGAACACAGTGTCCGAACCGCCATTTGTGCTGAACTGGTTATTAACGTTGCCGTGCTGACCGATCAGATCGTTGCCGCTACCCGTTGCTAGGCCGCGCAGAGTTTCGAAATTGCGGATGACCCCACCGCCTTCAAGGATAATGGCACGCGAGGAATCTTCCGCAGTCGCAGGATCTTGCCCAATGAAATTGATCGCTTGCTCGGTATAGGAGATATCCGCCTGCAAGCTGTCGATACCTGCGCCGCCATCCAGCAAGAACGTCTCGCGGATCGCGTCACGCGCGCCGACAAACAGCCCGTCCACGGTGCTGGTGTTGCCAAAGCGCAGCACCAGGTCATTGCCCTCCCCTGCGAAGACCTGATCATTGCCGTCGAGCACAAAGATCGTGTCATCGCCGCCACCGGTATTCACAAGATCATTGCCGCTGGCCAGTGAGGTGACGACATCATCGCCTGCACCACTGAAGAACTCGATCTGCTCTATCGTGTTCATTTGCAGGATAGTGCTGGAAGACGGCGCTCCGACTTCCAGTCGCGAGGCAATCCCGGACCCGCTGGCCGCGAGGATCACGCCATAGGACGCTCCGCTGCCGTCATATGCGTAGTTCAGCACAGCAGTATCCGTGCCGGCGTTGCCAATCAGCACTTCTTGCGTGAAGGCCTCATTGCGGAAGGGATCAAGACGGTTATTGAGTTCGTTGCCCGTCAGCGAATCCGCATAGCGCGAGCCATTCAGGTTTTCGACATTCTCAAACAAATCGCCCTGAGCATGGCCACCGACCCCGGCGACCCCTGAGTTGAGGTTGGCGAAGACGGCCTGATTGCTTTCGGTATAATCGCCCGTATCGATCCCGTTGCCGCCATCCATCGTGTCGGCGCCTTCACCGCCGATCAGCAGGTCATTCCCGCCGCGCCCGTCAAGACTGTCAGCGCCCAACCCGCCGCGAATTTCATTCGCGCGGTCATCCCCGATCAAGGTGTCATCGAAGTTTGAACCAGTGAGGTTCTCGAAGCTGGAGGTGCGGGGATTGTCTGTTGGCGCCCGGTTTTCAACCGTATTTTCGCCATTCTGGTTGAAGGCAATGTATTGCGCGAAGGCAATCGTGTCCTGAACCAGAATGTCAGAGAACCGGTAGGCCACACCATCATAAAGGCTGGCGAACACGTCTCCGCCTGCTTTGACATAGGTCAGCTCATCCTCGTCCGGACGGTAATTCAGGAAACCCCCACCATCCAGTGTATCACCATCGGCAATGGCAAGGATCGTATCGTCACCGACGCCGCCATTGACGGTGTCCTGTCCGAAGCCACCTTCAAGGATGTCATCGCCATCGTAACCGTCGACCATGTTGTCGGCGTCATTGCCGATGAAGCGGTCACCGTGACGGGTAAGCTGGAAATCCTCGATTCCGATAAAGATATCGCCCTGCGCTTCGCCGCCGAACCCGACGTTGAGAGGCAGATTGATAAAGACACTGCCCTGCGAGAATACGTAGGACGCGGCATCGCCAGCCGTATCCGCAGCGCCAGCCCGATGGCCACGTAGCACATCGGCGCCCATGCCACCGATGAACAGATCGCCATCACTGCCGCCGACCAAAAAGTCATCGCCCGCGCCACTTTCGAACACGTTGGCGATGTTACGATTTCCATAGAAGGTGTCGTTGAAATTCGAGCCGATGAAATGTTCGACATTGCGCACTGTGTCGCCGTGCGCTTCACCGCCAACGCCCAACATCAGGCCCGGCGTTCCAGCGCTTTCGATCAGCATCACGCCGACATTGGATGTTGAGAAATCCACCTGATCGAAGCCAGCGCCACCATCAATGTTGTCGGCCCCCGCGCCGCCGCGCAGAATGTCGTTATCCGCCCCGCCGCGCAGGTCATCGTCACCGAAATCACCATCGAGCTGGTCATTGCCCGCATCGCCGCGCAACAGGTCATCGCCCGCGCCGCCAATGATCACATCATCGCCGTCATTGCCGCGCAGGTCAGCGTCCAGATTGACCGAAGCGGAAACCGTCAGCGTATCATCGCGGCTGCCCCCCGCACCTACGATGGCTTGCAAAGCCACCTCTCCACCGCCGAAGCGCTGGAAGATACCAAAAGCAAACACAGCGACTTCGCCGGGCTGGGCCGGGTTGTCTTCATCCTCGGGCACAAGGCCGACAAAGAATGTCTCCGTCTCGGCCCGTCCGATGCGATTGCCGTTCGCGTCGAACTCGGCATCTGCGTCATCGGGCAGGTTGCGGTTCGCTGCACGGCTGCCGACATTCAGTTGCAGGGTGCCATCGCCCATGTCCTCAGCAAGACCTGCTGTATCGACCTCAAGCTGGTCCATAATCTCATTAGGGACCGGGTTGCAGGGATCAATGTCAAACTGGGCCAGGGTGACGGTGGCCAGTGATGTCTTCTTGGTGAATGAGAAGATGCCGAAGCCAAACTTGAACACCAGATCAATCCCAGCCGTCAAACGACCAGAAATATCGTTGAAGAAACAGCCACCCAATTCGGAAAGCCGCGCTTTGTTGTCATCGGGGCCTGTGCCGCCAAGGAACACGTCGATTTGCCCCAAAAGGCCGCCTTCCACCGAAACGCGGGCGATAACCACATCCAGACCGCCACCGACACCGACGCCGAGTTTGACCGTCCCGACAGGCGTCTTTGTGACGCCATCAATGGTCACATCCGGCAGGTCGGGCGAGATATAGAATCCTTCGAGGAAGTCGAAATTGTCACCAAACCCTTCGGTGTCGTAACCCAGCTTGATATCCACCCCGGCGTAGAAGGTGCCGTAAAGATATCCGATGAACGGGCCGAAACGGATGCTGATTTCATCATAGACATTGAATTCCAGCGGCGGCAGGTCGAATTCCACAAGGGTAACAGCAGGCGCGTTGGCACCGTTCAGGATCAGCGAGCCAAGCGATTGCACCAGCGCTTCCGGGCTGGCGAGGAACGGAAAGCTGAGACCAACATCCGGCAAGTCAAACGGTCCGGGATCAGAAGACGCGGCAAGCAGGGCGCCATTCTCGTCAAATGCGGGCGGTGCGGCGGGGGCTGCCCCGTCATCCAGCCCGATGTAATCATGAAGCGATTCCAGCGCTTTGATCAAATCGGTCAGGTTTCGCAAATCGCTGTCCCCGGATGAGATCAGGTCAGCCCCTTCGGCGAACGTGGCCCCGCTGGTGATCGTATCCAGCGCATCAGAGGTCAGGCGCAGCGTACCGATGTCGAAACAGCCATCTTCGGCAAGACCAGAGGCCAGATCGTCCACCGCTTTGATCACATCGGCGACCAGAATAGCCCCCTGAATGAACCCGAAAGCTGGCGGTGGGTTGGGGCTGATGATTGAGATCAGCGTAATGACATCCTGAAGGGTGATCTCACCACTGTTGTCAAAGTCAAAAGAGCTGGGCGCCAAATCATCAACCACTGGCAAACGGCTGGTGAGAAGGTCGACAATCTCGCCAATTGGGAACGTGTTCAGAATGTCATTTACCGACCCGAACACGTCCTGAAGCATACCCTTCAGCGCGTCGATCTTCAGCATCACATCACGCAGTTCGATGGTAAAATCACCTTCTGCCGGTGTGCCACCCGTCAGGTCGGCATCGGTATAGGTGACCTCAACAAACACATTTGCCCCGAATTCCGGCAGCACACGCAAGTCAGGCGCGCCCGCGTTGAAGGCAAAATCAAGCGTTGCCCGCCCGTTCAACGACAGGCTGGGATCCTGACCGCCAGATTTAAGGTCGAGACCGAGAACAACCTCCAGATCATCCTTTGGTGCTGTCGGGTCAAACGGCTCAAGATCCGACAGTTTAACGTCGATGAAGCCAAGCGCGTTTTCGGCTTCGATATCGAAGTCAATCTCACCATCAATGCGCAGCGTCACCTCATCTGTGATCTCATCCGGGGCGAACACGATATCACCGGTGCTTACGTCGATCGAGACCGCGAACTGCGCCTGCATCGTCACATCCGCAGCCACATTGCCGGACAAATCAAATGCGCCCCCGGCCAGACCAAGGCTTGCATCCGCATCCAAAGACAACGCATCGAATGCTGTGACTTCCTCGAGCTGGAAGTACAGGATCAGGCTGCCCGCTCCATCGTCCTTGGCCGTGATCGGGGTATCCTGACCTTCGAGTTGGATGGCGTTGATGATTTCTACAAGCTGCTCTGGCTCTAGCTCTTCAGCTGCGCTCAGCGCATTGTCGACGGCGACTTTCAGCGCCTCAATAACCCCCAGAAGTTTCTTGGCATCGCTAAGCACCTGATCTGCGACGAAGGGAAGGTTCTGGTTCAGTAAACGGTCGGAGACCGCGACAAGGAAATCGTCAAGCTGCTGTTGCAGGTCGGTCCTTACCTGATTGGAATCGAGCATGAACATGTCCCCCGGAAATGTCGTTAACTATGATTTCTTGCGAAGTTTCGAAATGCGAACCCGCTCTATGATCGGGACCATACAGTCAAAGATTCTGTAGGGAAGTCAGGAAATCAGTACCTTATCGATTTTATTTGTGTCAGCCGCTTGCGCACAATCTAAGGTGGCGCGCACTGCCACTGTGGTGTGCAAATTCCGGGGCCCCGTGCGTATATGCAAAATATCTCGCCCTCTGGCAGAATGGTTCTAACTCTTGACAGGGCTACCTTCTAGTCACACCAATAGTTACAGGGCGCATCCCATAACCCGCAAAGAGGTTACGGATCGCACCTCACATCATTCGCCACGGTCGTATGTGCTTCAAAGGGCCGGGCGCGTCAGGGAGGACGATATGAAAAAGCACTTTGGAACGGCGGTTCTCGCCGCTGCTATGGCATTTGGCACAAGCGCCGCTGCCTTTGAATGTAAAGTTACCGAAGCTTCGATGGACAAGCCGGGCGGGTTCCCCGAACGGGCGTTGACGCTGATCGTGCCTTATGGCCCGGCGGGTGGCTCTGGCCAGATTTCCGCCGCAAAAGCAGAGGCTGTGACCGGGCTGACCGGCGTAGCGATCAACCGCGACCACAAGCCCGGCGGCTCGGGCACGGTTGGCATGACGGCCTATATGTCCGCGCCTGCGGATGGCTATAACATCCTGCAACACATCGACGATGCTTCGTCGGCGCACGCGCTGGATTCCTCACGGCCCAACCCGGCAGAGGATCTGATCCCGCTGGTGACAAGCCAAGTGACGTTCAGCCAAATCTATATCCGCACAAATGAAACGCGCTTCAACGATTGGGCGTCTTTCGTGGAATGGGTCAAGGCGCAGGACGGTAAGGCGACGATTGCGAACGTATCGAAAGAAGGCTCGATGGAGCGGGTGACGATGCGCTTCATCACCGACGCGACCGGCATGCAAATTCAGCAGATTTCCTTCGACAAGGGCGCCCCGCGCTATGGCGCGCTTCTTGGCGGTCAGGTGGATGCGCTGTTCGAACAGCCCGGCGATGTGCGCAACTTCCTCGATGCAGACCAGTTCAAGCCAATCCTGACCATCTTTGATGAGCGTCCCGGCGTCTTTGCCGACGTGCCGACGCACCGCGATATGGGCATGGATTTTGACCCGCTGCTGCGCTTCCGTGGCTTCTATGTCCACAAGGACGCGCCTGCGGAGCGTGTCGAATGGCTGAAATGGGCCTTCCAGCGCGCCTATTGCGAAGACAGCTATCAGGCGTTCAACGAATCCAAGTTCATGACCGTGATCGACAGCTATCGCGACAGCGACGGCTCGAAAGACCTGATCGGTCGTTCGATTGATCAGTATCGCACGGTCTACAAGGACATGGGTCTCGACCTGAAATAAACCTTAGTCGCAAGGCGCGGCGCTCCATCGGTGCCGCGCCTTTTTCATGACTTGGGTTCCATGATCGGGGCATATCCCGGCAATCGAGCAGAAACGGAGGGGTGATTTGGGACGCTTGAAACGAGAGCACCTGATCGAAGCCGCAGTGTGGCTGACGATTGTGGTCGTGTTCTATGGCTATTCCTTCGAGTTCAACCGCGAGATCGAGATTTACAAATTCGGCGCGACCGCATGGCCACGCACGGTGATTTTTCTGCTGCTGCTCGCGACATTTGGGAACCTGTATTATCAGTATAAATACGGCTCCGCCTCGCAAACCGGTGGGATGATCGGGGCGGTGGGTGCCGAAGAAGAGGCCAAATCGAACGCAGGCTGGCCCGCGCGGATCAAACTGATCGCCGTGCTGTTCACGCCGTTCATCTTTGGGCTTCTTCTCAAGCCTGTTGGTATCTACTTCGCCGCGCCGTTCTTCATCGCGCTGATCATCTGGCTTTTTGGCGAGACGCGGGTGAAAGCGATCCTGATCGTCACCGCCGGTATCTATGTCATCTTTCTGGGGCTGTTCCTTGTGATCCTGAACGCCCCCCTTCCGCAGGGCAACATGTCGCCCTTCTATGATTACAGCGCGTGGATTCTGAAGCTGAACACGCAACTACAAGGGCTTTGGTAACGCGATGTGGGAGAATTTTCTGGCCGGGAGCGCGCAGCTTTTTGGCGACCCGACAACCATAGCCCTGTTCGTCTTCGGCGTGATCGGCGGGATGCTGTTCGGCGCTATTCCGGGCGTCAGCATGTTAACGCTCGCCGCGATCCTGCTGCCGTTCACCGCCGAGTTGACGGCGGCGCAAGGGGTGATGCTGTTCGCGGTGATCTATTGCACTGGCACCTATGGCGGGGCGATCACGGCGATCCTGTTCAACATCCCCGGCTCACCCGAGAACGCGCCCACGGCCTTTGACGGCTACCCAATGACCCAAAATGGCGAGTCCGGCAAAGCGGTCGGGGCGGCGGTGCTGTGTTCGGCCATTGGCGGGATAGCCTCGGCGCTGATCATGATGGCCGCGACCGAACCGCTGGCGCAATGGGCAATCCAGAACATCGGCCCGCCAGAGATTTTCGCACTGGTGTTCTTTGGCCTCGCGGTGGCGTCCTCGGTTGGCGCGAAAACGATCTGGAAAGGCTGGATGTCGGTGCTGATCGGGCTGCTCATCGCCACGATTGGGCAAGACCCTGTGGGCGGTATCAACCGTTACAATTTCGGCTTGCCCGACCTCGCCGCTGGCATCGCCTTCGTACCCGCCATCCTCGGTTTCTTCGCCGTATCCGAGATTTTCGTGCAGGCGGAAAAGAAAACCGGAGGCACCTATAGCGCACCAAAAGTCAGCATGGCCTTCCCCAGCATCGTTGAGCTGTGGATGCAGAAAATTGCTGTGCTGCGCTCGATCCTTGTCGGGTTCTTCTGCGGCATCCTCCCCGGCATCGGCGCGACACTTGCCGCCTTTATGTCCTATGGCGAGGCTGTGCGCTGGTCGCGCGATCGCGAGGGGTTCGGCAAGGGCAAACTGGAAGGCGTGATTTCTGCCGAGACCGCGAATAATGCCGCGACGGGCGCTGCGATGATCCCACTGCTCGCACTTGGCCTGCCCGGCGGCGCGCTGACCGCGATGATGGTTGCGGTGTTCCAAATGCATGACCTGCAACCGGGGCCGCTGGTGTTCTACACCTCGCCCGACTTGATCTGGGTCGTTTTCGCTGCGATGTTTTACGCCAATTTGTCGATCCTGATTATCGGGCTGGTCGAGACAAAGACGATCCTCAACCTGCTCAAAATCCCGTTCCAATTCCTCGCACCGCTGATCCTGATCCTTGCCACCATCGGCGCCTATATCAGCCGCGGTTTGGTGCTGGATGTGATGGTGATGTTCATCGCCGGCATCCTTGGCTTCCTGCTGCGCCGCACGGGCTTTTCGATCCCCGGCATTGTGCTGGGCCTGATCCTTGGCAAGATAGGCGAGCAGAACTTCGCGCAGGGCATGCAGATGGTGCACTATGATCTGGGCACCTACTTCTCGCGCCCAATCTGCGCCTTCCTGATCTTCGCGGGCTCTGTGACGCTGCTCGCAAGCATCTATCGCGCCTTTTCGAACCCACGGGTGTCCTGAACCATGAGTGAAACTGACATTCCCACCCTCATTGCCCGCGCCCGTGCTGCACAGGTGGAATATGAAACGGGCGGCTCGCAAGACCGCTATGATCGCGCCGCGCAGGCCGTGGCATGGGCCATCATGGAACCGGGCCGCAATCGCGTGCTTGCGGAACTGGCGGTGGAGACGACGGGGCTGGGCAATGTGCCCGACAAGATCACCAAGAACCACCGCAAGACACTGGGCCTGATGCGCGATATCAAAGGAGCCGTGACGTGCGGGGTCATGTCCCAAAGCCCTATGACTGGCATCACTGAAATCGCACGGCCCAAAGGGGTTGTGGGCGCAATCGTGCCCTCGACCAATCCGGCGGCCACGCCTGCCAACAACATCATCAACGCTCTGAAATGCGGCAACGCAATCATCGTCGCACCCTCGCCCAAAGGCGTGGCCTGCGCCGAACTTCTGATCGACTATATCCACGCCGAGTTCGACAAGATCGGGGAAAACGCGGACCTTGTGCAGATGATCCCAGCGCCGGGGTCCAAAGAAAAGACACAAGCGCTGATGGAGCAATGCGACATGATCGTCGCCACCGGCAGCC
>CAZPXE010000105.1:0-9472 GCA_964590545.1 uncultured Rhodobacterales bacterium
GGCCCCGATGCGCGCCGCTGCTTCGATCCGGCCCACGAAATCGCGCCACTCATCGGCGCCCATCTGCTCGGCCTCAGCGGCGCGTCCTGCGGTCGGTGCGCGGCGGGAGGAGATGGAGTCGATCAGCACGAAATGCGTCGCCCCATGCGCCGACAATGAACGCGCGGTGCGCAGGGCGGCATCCTTCACCTCGTCCCACGCGGCAGGGTCGTGGAATGGGCGAAACACCACGCCGCCAATCAGCGACAGCTCATGTTCGGCCAACGCTTCGCCCAGCTCCACCGGGTCTTCGGGCATGTAACCCACCGGCCCCAGTTCAATGCCGCGATAGCCCGCCTCGGCACATTCGCGCAGCGTGTCACGCCATGCCGGGTTGCGCGGATCATCCGCAAATTCAACACCCCAGGAACAGGGCGCATTTCCGATTTTCATGCTCATGTCACAGGCTCTTTGATATCTGATACGTTGACCCAGCGGCCTTGTTCGGCCGAGCGGAAGACAGCCTCGACCACCTCCGCCACCTCCAGCCCGTCGCGGAAAGTGGGCCAGAGGCTTTGGCCAGTATGGATGGCCGTAAGGAAGTCTTTGGCTTCGATTATGATCTGATCCTGATAGCCGGTGCCGTGGCCCGGCCCTTGGCAAAACGGCTCATAGTCGGGATGTGCCGGGCCGGTCAGGATTTTGCGAAAGCCGCGCGTCGCCTCTGGCCCTTCGGCGAGGTAGAGCCAGACCGCATTTTGATCCTCCTGATCGAAACGGATCGCGCCCTTTGTGCCAGTGATTTCATAGGCGTAGCCCATCTTGCGCCCGGTCGAGACGCGGCTGGAATAGATATGGCCCATCACGCCAGAGGCGAAGCGGCACATGATTTGCGCATGGTCATCATTGCTCACCGCGCCGCCGGGGCGCTCGTTCACAACAGTTTCAACCTCGCCCATCACCCGCTCAATTGGCCCCATGAGCGCCAGCGCGGCGTTGATCGGATGCGGGGCGAGATCGCCCATATTGCCATTGGCCTGCCCAGCGCAGCGCCAGTTAAACGGGGTCTGCGGGTCGGCAAGGAAGTCTTCGGTATGCTCGGCGCGAAACCACGTGATTTCACCCAACACCCCTTCGGCCAACAACTGGCGGACAAACTGGCTGGCGGGGGTGCGGATATAGTTGAACCCGGTCATATTCACCACGCCAGAGGCTTCGGCAGCGGCGACCATCGCGCGCGCGTCTTCCAGCGTGTCGGCCAGCGGCTTTTCGCACAGCACCGGCTTGCCAAGGGCAAAGGCGGCTTCGGCAATCGCGCGGTGTGTGTCCTGCGGGGACGCGATAACGATGGCCTCCACCTTCGGGTCCGCCACCAGAACGCGCCAATCGCCTGCTGCGCGCGCATAACCATAGGCGGCGCGATACCGCTCGGCACTGGCGGCGCTGGTGGCCGCGATCATCTCAAGCCGGGGCCTGAGCGCCGTGTCAAACACCGCCCCCACCGAGGCCATAGCGACAGAATGGGCCTTGCCCATATAGCCGCCGCCGATAACGCCAATTCCGATCTCAGCCATATCCGCTCCAATCCTCCCTCTCCCCCGATGCGGCGACTCAATCAGACGCACTTGCAACCGGTTGCAAAACTCGTATCCTGCGCCGCAAAAGCGGGCAATATCAAAAGGGCGTTTGGGGTGACAAAGGCGCAAAATGGGGGTGGTACGGGGTTCTTGGTCATTGGCCGCGCCGGGATGGATTTATATGCCGACCCGCCGGGCGCGACGATTGAAACCGCGACCCGTTTCACCACCGCACTTGGCGGATCATCGGCCAATATCGCCGCCGGGCTGTGCCGTCAGGGCTGCGCGGCGGCGCTGGTGACGTGCGTGTCCGACGATGCGGTCGGGCGGTTCTGCCTCGCGCAGCTTGACGCCTATGGGATCGAGCGCCGCTTTGTCCGGGCGCAAGGGGGCGAGGCGCGCAACTCCCTCGCCGTGGTCGAAACCCGGCTGGAGGGCATCCAATCGGTGATCTACCGCAATGGCGCGGCGGATTTCGAGATGACGGAAGAGGACGTGCGCGCCCTGCCCTATGGCGAATTTCACGCGCTGGTCACCACCGGCACCGTTTTCGCCGCCGAGCCGTCGCGCAGCGCGGCCTTTACCGCACTGGAACTGGCCCGCGCCGCCGGATTGCAGATCATCTTCGACATTGATTACCGCCCCTATACATGGGCCTCTGCGCGTGAGGCGGAAGAGGTCTATAGTCGCGCCGCGACCCTTTGCGATATCATCATCGGCAATGATGAGGAGTTTGGCTTCATGGCGGGCAGCTATGACAAAGGCTTGGACAAGGCACGCGCGCTGGCAGCGCAGACTGCGCAAATTGTCGTTTACAAGATGGGCGAAAAGGGTGCGATCACCTTTGCGGATGGTCAAGAAACGCGCACCGGGATTTACCGCACCAAAGCCCTGAAGCCGACGGGCGCAGGGGATGCGTTCATGGCCGGATTTCTGGGCGGCCTGTCGGCTGGCGATCCGGTGCCGCAGGCGGTCGCGCGCGGCTCTGCCTCTGCGGCCATCGTGGTGGCCCGCGTGGGCTGTGCCCCGGCCATGCCCACAACCGAAGACCTGACCCGCTTCATGGCGGAAAACTCAATGACCTCAAGCGAATAGGTGGCCCATGCATATCCCCCCCTTTGACAACGCCAACCGCGCCATCGTCGATGTGGACGACGCGCATGTGCCGCTGACCTATTTCAACATCGTCAAGCTGAAGGCGGGCGAGGTGTTCGACTATCGCCTGCCCGGCTATGAAACTTGCATCGTCCCCGCCACCGGCACCGTCACGGTCGAGGTAGGCGGGGAGACCTTTGCCGATATCGGCAATCGCGGCGAGGATGTCTGGGATGGCGATCCCGAAGCGGTCTATGTGCCGACGGATACAGGCGCGCGCATCACGGCCCGGACCGATACAGAGACGTTCATTGCCGGGGCCAAGTTTGCCGAAACGCTGACGCCCTTCGCGGTGCGCGCGCCCGATCTGGACCTTGTGCAATATGGCTCGGACGACACGAAAACGCACCGCAAGATCAAACACATCCTCGGTGCCAACCACCATGACCGGGTGGGTCGTTTGCTGGTCAGTGAGCTGTTCACCGTCGGCGCGGGCGGTTGGTCCGGCTTTCCCAGCCACAAGCACGACACCGACCGTCTGCCCGATGAAACGCGCCATGACGAATGCTATAACTTCCGCTTCAAACCGAATTACGGTTCGGGCCTGCAAATGCTGCAACGGGTCGATAATGAGCCGGGCGATGCCTATCACATCATGGACGGCTCAACCGTTCTGATCGACAAGGGCTATCACCCCTGTTGCGCCTTGCCGGGGTATGAGATGTATTATTTCACCATCCTCGGCGGGCTGTCGCAACGCTCGCTCAAGCAATATTTCCAGCCGACCCATGAAGAACAATTGCACACCATCCCCGGCATCATGGACATGGTCGCGAAGTTCAAATGACGCTGGCCACACTGAGCGATGTTCTGCCGCCTGCCAACGCAGGCGGCTATGCGGTGCCGGGCTTTGTCTGCCTTGGCTGGGAAGATGCGCGCGCCTATGTGGCGGCGGCGCAGGCCGAGGCCGCGCCAGTCATCCTGCAAGCTGGCCCGTCCTGCCGCGCACATACGCCCCTGCCGGTTCTGGCGGCGATGTTCCGGCATCTGGGAGCGGCGGCGCAGGTTCCGGTGGTCGCGCATCTCGATCATGGCAACACCTTCGCGGAATGCGAAGAGGCGCTGCGCTGCGGGTTCACGTCGGTGATGTTCGACGGCTCCCGCCTGCCGCTAGAGGAAAATATCGCCCAAACCAAAGCCGTCGCGGATCTGGCCCGCAGCTTCGGCGCGTCCAGCGAGGGGGAGTTGGGCTTTGTCGGCTATGCGCAGGGCAAGCCGTCATCCGGGACGGACCCGGCAGAGGTCGCGCGCTTTGCCGAGGAAACCGGGCTGGATGCGCTCGCTGTTTCGGTCGGGAATGTCCATCTGCAAACCGCGCCCGGCCAGCGGCTGGACCGCGCGCGGATCGCGGCGATTGAGGGCGAAACGGATGTGCCACTGGTGATCCACGGCGGCTCCGGCCTCGATCTGGCGGAACGCTCAGACCTCTGCGCCACAACCGCCATCGCCAAGATAAATATCGGCACGGAATTGCGCCAAGCCTTCGGCAAAGCCCTGCGCGGTGCGCTGGCAGATGATGCTGAGGTTTTCGACCGTGTCGCGATCCTGTCGCAGACCGAAGCCCCCCTCACCGCCGCCGCGCGCGAAGTGCTGCGGCAGCTTGGGGCAAACGGGCGGGCCGGTTAGAGCGTGAAGGCCGCGCGGAACGCTTCAAGCGCCGCGTCTTCATCGCCCTTGGCAAAGGCTTCCATTCCGACCGGGCCAGCATAGCCCAACGCTGCAAGGGCCTGCGCGACGGCGGCATAGTTGATCTCGCCTGTGCCCGGCTCGCAGCGGCCCGGATTGTCGGCCACTTGCACTTCGCCGATCCAACGCAAGCAAGCCTCGCACCAGCGGATCAAATCACCTTCGCCGATTTGGGTATGGTAGAGGTCCAGATTGATACGAAGCTGCGGACGGTTCACCGCAGAGACAAGCGATAGCACTGCCTGCGTTGAGCCAAAGGGGCAGCCGGGATGGTCGAGCGGGTTGAGGTTTTCCAGCGTGAAGGTCACGCCTTCTGCCTCGGCCATATCGCAGATGCGGTGCAACGTGTCCCGCGCGCGCTGTTCCATCCCCGGCGCGAAACTGCCATGGAAGGGGATCGGGATGCCGCCCTCGCCCAAGCCCGTACCGTGCAGGTTCAGACGGTCCACGCCGAGCCGCTTGCCCACCTGCGCGGTCTTGCGGGCCGATGCCAGCAGCAGCGCCGCGCCATCCTCATCCGCCAGACGGCCCTCAAGATAACCGTTCATGATGGTGAAATTGGCCCCGGTCTTTTCAAGCGCGGCCAAGTCCCAATCCGGGTAATTCCACAGCCCCACACCGAAACCCATTTCATGCAGCCGGGCTGCGCGCCATGCGATGGGTTTTTCCGGCCAGAGCATTTCGGCGCAGGCGGCGAGTTGGAAGCGTTGCGTCATTTGCACAATAACCTTGGGATGCGGGAAGATCGTTTGTTCAGATCGACCCCGCTTCGACCATAAAGTTGTTCGCACTGCACATCGCAGCGTCATCCGAAGCAAGGAACAGAACCATCCGCGCCACATAAACCGGCTCGACCGGATCCGGCAGGCATTGGCGATCGACCTGCTTGGCGAGGGCTTCAGGGGTCACCCACAGGTCTTTCTGCCGCTCGGTCATGATCCAGCCGGGCACGACCGTGTTCACCCGGATACGATGATCACCTAGGTCGCGCGCCATGGTTCTTGTCAGCCCGTGCACAGCAGATTTTGCCGTCGCATAAGCCGGGAACCCTCCGCCGGCCTCCCACCACGAATTTGAACCGATATTGATGATCGAACCACCCCCGGCTTCAATCATCGCCGGTGCAACCGATTGTATGGCAAAGAACATATGGCGCAGATTGGTGGCCATGCGCTCATCCCAATATTCGGGCGTCACGTCTTGCCAGTTGTGGCGATCATCACGGGCAGCGTTGTTGACCAGCACCTGCGCGGGGCCAAGCCGTTCGGCCAGCCGTGCGAAGGCCGCTTGAAACGCCGCGATGTCGCGCAGATCGCAAGCCTCAAAGGCATGACCCTCGCCAATCTCTTGAAGCAGCGCGGCCCCGGCCTCGGCATTCAGATCGACAAAGCCGACCTTGGCCCCCTGCTCGGCAAAAGCGCGCACGGTTTGCGCGCCGATCCCCCCGGCCCCGCCGGTCAGGAAGACAGTCTTGCCCTTCAGGCTGGGGTAAGATGCAAATTCGCTCATTACGCGTCCCTTTCCATGATCCATTCGACCTGCGGCGCGGCGACGAAGCGCCATTTGCGCAACGGGCCTGCCATAACGTTGAGGTAATACATCTCAAACCCATAGGGTGCACCGCAAGGGTGGTGGCCGCGCGGCACCAGCACCACGTCGCCATCGCAGACGGCCATCGTTTCATCCAACTGCCCGTCGTCGGTATAGACGCGCTGCACACCAAAGCCGGAGGCGGGGTTGAGGCGGTGGTAATAGGTTTCTTCGAGATAGGTGATGCGCGGGAAGTCATCCTCGTCATGGCGGTGGCTGGGATAGCTCGACCAGTGGCCTGCGGGGGTGAAGACTTCGGTGACCAGCAGACTATCGGCGTAGTCTTCGTGTTCCATCGCGATATTGTTGATGTGGCGCGTGTTGGTGCCCTTGCCGCGTTCGGTCAGGGTGATCCCATCGGGGCCGATGCGCCGCGCCGCGTGCCCGCCCATGCCGGGGGCAGAGCAGACGGCCAGCACGCAATCTGTTTCGGCCACAGCCGCCCACTCGGTGCCATTGGGCAGATAAAGGCAATGCGGCGGGGTCTTTTCGAACACATCCATGCGCTCGCCCAGCACGCCCCAATCCTGCCCTGCACCCGTGATCTGCGCCTTGCCTTCGACCATGACCAGAATGACCTCGCGCTCCCCGGTCACTTCGGCGGCGCTGTCCCCGGCCTTCAGCCGATAAAGCGAGAAGCCCACATAGCGCCAGCCCGCGCTTTCAGGGGTGATCTGATGCACCTTGCCGCGCGTGCCAAAGGGTTTTCTCAGAAGGTCTGGCATATCTGTTCCTTTGTTATGGGCCGATCAAGGGGCTTGCCTTGCGTGCTGCGCGGCCAGTTGCTCCGCGAACGTGGCGGCGTCTGTGTCATGGGTCAGCGCAGCGCGCAGCAGGTCGGCCTGACTAGCGGGAGCATTGCCGCCGATGGGTGGGTCAGTGTCGAGATTGGTGGGAAACGGATAGCCTTCGGCGCTGGCTGCGATCACCGCCTCACGCTCGGGCATGGACAGGGGCAGCCGGGCCAGCACAGGCAGCAAAGCGGTGCACATGGCAGCACGGTCCAGCCCCTCCATTGCGCGGCCAAAGGCAGAGGAGACTTGCAGCAGGTTCACCATGCGATCGATATCGGCGGTCTTGTTCGCGCCCGCCGCGTGGAACAGGGCGGGGTTGAAGAAGATCACATCGCCCTTGGCCAGCGGCAGTTGCACATGGGCCTGTTCGAACCAATCGCGGTGATCGGCTTCGTGGAAGGCCAGATAACCGGGGGCATAAAGCTGCGAGAAGGGCAGCAGCTTGGTCGGCCCGCTATCGACCGGAATATCGCAATGGGCAATGCCGCCTTGCAAGGTGAGCGCGGCAGTCAGCGCATGGGCATGGGCCGGGAACCGCGCCGCGCTGTCTGCGCTTTGAAAGCCCAGATGATAATCGCGATGCGCCTGCTGCGCCTTGCCGCCGGGACGGACCTGATTGACCTGCGCGGTCATTTGATAGGCGGGGCCCAGCCAGGCCTCGCAGACCGCCGCGATGGCCGTGTTCGCGAAATACAGCGCGAAGCCTTCGGGATCACGCAGGCAGTGCTTTTGCGCCGCATTCCAGATGCGGTCATTGGCCCCGCTGGCAGCGAAGTGATCGCCCTTGCCTGCATTGCTGGCCCGTTCCGCTTCGATGATCTGCCCGAACACGCCTGTGGCCCGCTCAATTGGCGCGGTATCGGCATAGGCGCGTTCCAGCACCAGCACCCCGGCCGAGCGGCCCAGCACATGCGCCCATTCGGCCATCAACGCGCGCCGCGTCTCGGGCGCGTCCAGCTGCGGGCGCAGCCGGGCCATGTCATAGATGGGGATGTTCTGCGCGATGCGGCTGGCCAAAGGCAGGTCTGCGCCGTTCAAAGTCTGACGCGTCAGCCGCTTGAACGCCTCAAGATCATAGGTTCCTTTGTCAAAATACCCCATCACATCCTACCTCTCGATTTGCAGCCCGGATTTGTCACAGATCGACACGATGTGGTCAAAACCCAGCTTGGCATAGTCATAGGGCGGAGCTTTGGCCGGGTCCTGTTCGGCCTCAATGACGATCCAGCCGGAGTAATCCATTGCCTTCAGCGCGTCGCTCACTGCCTGAAAATCGATGCAGCCTTCGGGATCGCCCGGCACGGAATAGACCCCGGCTTCAACCCCATCGAGGAAGCTTTTGTCTTCTGCATGGACCCAATCGAGCACGGGCTGGCGGACGTCCTTGAAATGCACATGTTGGACCCGGTGGCCCCATTTATCCAGCACGGCGAGCGGATCGGCTCCGGCGAAGTGCAGATGGCCGGTATCGTAGAGCAGTGTAAGGTCGTCGCTCGCGCCCTCCATCAGCCAATCGATATCCTCGGCATCCTGCACCATTGCGCCCATATGGTGATGATAACTCAGCGCAACCCCCTGATCGCGCGACCATTTTGCGAGTTCCGACAGTTTGGCGCCATAGGCCATCACCGCGTCCCGGCTTAGCTTGGGGCGCTGGCTGACGGGCTGGCCTTTGTTGCCCTGAATGGTGTTGGAACATTCCGCATAGACGACGCAGGGCGCGTTCAGGGCGGCGAATTGCTCGACCTGCTGGCGGATCGCCGCCTTCTCTTCTTCGAGCGTGGCCACCATCAGATTGCCCGAGCACCAGCCGCCGCACAGCGACACGCCGTAGCGCTCGAGATAGGCGCGCAGCCCGTCCGTATCGGCGGGCATCCGGCGGCCCCGTTCGACCCCGGCAAAGCCGATCCGCGCGGCGTCTTCCATCGCCCCTTCAGTGGTGAAATCCCGCGTCAGGTCCGGCAGATCATCATTCTGCCACGCGATCAGGGACACGCCGATCTTTACGCCCATCAATCTGCTCTCTGCGTTTTCTTGCCTGCGATCCAAGCGTTATAGGCCGCCTGCACTTCGGCGCGCTCTGACACTTCCGGCACGCCCACTTCCCACCACGTGCCGCCCGGCTCGGTCGAGGGGTACGGGTCTGTGTCGATCACCACCACATAGGGCCCCGTGATCTCGGACCGCCGCGCCAGCGCCGCTTCCAACTCGGCAATCGAGCCAACCTTGACCGACGTGGCCCCCATCGCCTGAGCATGTTTGGCAAAGTCGATGGCCGAGTTCTCACCGCCCACCGCATGGGCCAGCAAGTTGTTGAACTCTGCCCCGCCCGTGCCCATTTGCAGGCGGTTGATGCAGCCGAAACCGCGATTGTCGGTCACGACCACGGTGAAGGAAATGCCCATCATCGCCGCCGTCGCCATTTCGGAATTGGCCATCATATAGGTGCCGTCGCCGGTGAAACAGATCACGTCCCGCTCCGGTTCGGCCATCTTGATGCCCATGGCCCCGGCGATCTCGTAGCCCATGCAGCTAAAGCCGTATTCCATGTGATAGGAGCCAGGGCGGCCTGCCTTCCACAACTTGTGCAGTTCTCCCGGCATGGTGCCTGCGGCGCACATGGCAACTGTGTTCTCATTTGCGGCCCGTTGCACCGCGCCGACCACTTGCATGTCGGTGGGAAGTGCATTG
>CAZPXE010000106.1:0-9416 GCA_964590545.1 uncultured Rhodobacterales bacterium
CCGAAGCTGATCGCTTTCGAATCGGTCTATTCGATGGATGGCGATTTCGGCCCGATTGAAGCGATTTGCGATCTGGCGGATGAGTTCGGTGCGCTGACCTATATCGACGAGGTTCACGCAGTGGGCATGTACGGCGCTCGCGGCGCGGGCGTGTGTGAGCGTGACGGGCTGATGCACCGGATCGACATTATCAACGGCACACTCGCCAAAGCCTATGGCGTGATGGGCGGCTATATCGCGGCCTCGGCCAAGATGTGCGACGCGGTGCGCTCCTACGCGCCGGGCTTTATCTTCACCACATCGCTCACGCCGGCAGTTGCCGCAGGGGCGGCGGCTTCGGTCAGCTTTCTGAAAACCGCGCCTGAGCTGCGCGCGCAGCACCAAACGCAGGCCAGCATCCTGAAGCTGCGGCTCAAGGGCCTTGGTCTGCCGCTGATCGATCATGGCAGCCATATCGTTCCGGTGATCGTGGGCAACCCGGTTCACACCAAGAAGCTGAGCGATATGCTGCTGGAAGATCACGGTATCTATGTGCAGCCGATCAACTTCCCCACCGTGCCACGCGGGACTGAGCGTTTGCGCTTCACCCCATCACCCGTGCACGGTCCAAAAGAGATTGATGCACTTGTTTCGGCGATGGATGTCCTATGGTCGCATTGCGCACTCAATCGAGCGGAACTTGCCGGGTAAGCCCCGACAAATCGCTGCACATACAAGACGTTAACTTTTTCGCAACGAATGCGCCGTAGCGTTGCGCATTGCTGCTTTCATACGCTGTCAGAAGGGTGAAACCTAGCCGAATTTGTGTCTGGTCTTAACAGCGGGTGAATTCCCCTTTTTTCTGTGTTAATAACCCTTCAAAGAAACGCGGAACAGCGAATCGACGGGCAGTGCGCGCCTGCTACAGCGGTGTAGATGGTGCATGTAAGGGACTAGGGTAGTCTGGTGATATTCAGATCGTCCAAACCGAAAGACGAGACCGAAGTGGTCGAGCCGAAGGGCTTTGACGACTACGATCTGCGTTTGGGTGACGTCATGCGTGGCGAACGTGCCACCATGGGCAAATCCCTGCTGGATGTGCAGCGCGAATTGCGGATCAAAGCTTCCTACATTGCTGCGATTGAGAATTGCGACCCGGATGCTTTCGACACGCCGGGCTTTATCGCCGGATATGTGCGCTCTTATGCGCGCTATCTGAATATGGACCCGGATCTGGCGTTTCAGGCGTTTTGTGCGGAAAGCGGTTTTCAGGTCGCGCATGGCATGTCTGCCGAAGCCTCTGTCGTGCGCAAGGCCGACCGTGAGGATCGCCCCAGCGCGCGCGAGCCGCGCGATATGTTCGCCGCGCCGTCAACGCCCTTTGTGCCATCGGGTGAGGCGCTGTTCTCCCGGATTGAACCCGGAGCTATTGGCTCCATGCTGGTGCTGGTCGGGCTGATCACGGCGATTGGCTATGGTGGTTATGCGGTGTTGCAGGAAGTGCAGCGCGTGCAGGTCACTCCGGTAGACCAAACGCCCATCGTTCTGTCAGATATCGACCCGCTGGCGGGCGCAAGCGCCCCAGTTGCACCGAATGTGCCGGGTTCCGCCTCCGGTTCTGTCGCAGCCCTGCCGCGCGCAGATGCGCTGGATCGTCTTTACCGCCCGCAAGCGCTGGCTGAGCCTGTGCTCGTGCCGCGCGATGCCCCGATTGCCACGCTTGATCCCGGCACGACCGGCGCGTTTGCTGGCATCGAAGCGCCCGCGCAGGATGATACCGTGACCCGTATCGCGCGCGGAGACGATCTGCCGGGCCTCAGCACGACGCCCCCGGTGCCGCAAGTCGTCGAAGACCTAGGCCCCACGATCCGCATGATCGCGGCCAATGACACATGGGTGCGCATCCGCTCTGCCGAAGGCAACACGCTGTTCGAAAAGGTCATGACACCGGGCGAGACCTATGACGTGCCTCTGACAGAAGTGCCGCCCACCCTGCGCACCGGCAATAGCGGGGCGGTGTATTTCGCGATGGGGTCTGATTGCTTCGGCCCGATTGGCTCCAATGGCGAAGTTACATCCAATGTCGCGCTGGAACGTTTGGCTTTGGCCGAGCGCCTATCTGTGATTGATCCGGCGGACCAAAACAACTCCCTCAACCGGATGGTTGCGGACCTGCGACAAGAAAGCCCTGACAGTTGGGAAACTTTGTCCACCCGGCTGCCTTGTCAGTCCGAATAATCTCCGTATCTAAGTTCTGAACGAAACCATTGCTCTAGGCTGCTCAAGTGTCTAGTTTGGTTTACAGGTCCATCTTCGGATTTGGGAGCACGTCGCTATGTCCTTGAATCATATCCGCCCTTGGCGAAACATCTATCGCCGGAAAAGCCGTCAGATCATGGTCGGCAATGTGCCGGTGGGCGGGGATGCACCGATTTCGGTGCAGACGATGACCAACACGCTGACCACGGACGTAAAGGCCACGATTGAACAGGTACAAGCCGCCGCCGAGGCGGGCGCAGATATCGTCCGTATCTCGGTCCCGGATGAGGCCAGTTCAAAAGCGCTGAAAGAGATCGTCCCCAACGTCTCGGTCCCCATCGTCGCGGATATCCATTTCCACTACAAACGCGGCATCGAGGCGGCGGAAGCGGGCGCAGCTTGCCTGCGGATCAATCCCGGCAATATCGGCAAAGAGGACCGCGTGCGCGAGGTGATCAAGGCCGCGCGCGATCATAACTGCTCCATCCGCATCGGTGTAAATGCCGGGAGTCTGGAAAAGCACCTGCTGGAAAAATATGGCGAGCCAACGCCGGATGCGATGGTCGAGAGCGGCCTCGACCACATCAAAATCCTCGAAGACAACGACTTCCACGAGTTCAAGATCTCTTGCAAAGCTTCGGACGTGTTCATGGCGACGGCGGCCTATCAACAACTCGCCGATGCGACGGACAAGCCGATCCATCTGGGCATCACCGAAGCGGGCGGGCTGACCACGGGCACGATCAAATCCGCAATTGGCCTTGGCAACCTGCTGTGGATGGGCATTGGCGACACGATCCGCGTCTCGCTTTCTGCTGATCCGGTGGAAGAGGTGAAGGTCGGCTACGAAATCCTCAAATCCCTCGGGCTGCGGCACCGGGGCGTCAATATCATCTCCTGCCCGTCCTGCGCGCGTCAGGGATTCGACGTGATCAAGACGGTCGAAGCACTCGAAAAACGACTCGAGCATATCAAGACGCCCATGTCCCTTTCCATCATCGGTTGCGTTGTTAATGGCCCGGGCGAGGCCTTGATGACTGACGTAGGCTTTACCGGTGGGGGCGCGGGCCATGGAATGGTCTATTTGGCTGGAAAACAAAGCCATAGGATGGACAACGACCAAATGGTCGACCACATTGTGTCGCAGGTAGAGCAGAAGGCCGCGGAGTTGGACGCAGCCGAGGCCGCGCAGGAGACTGCTGCGGAGTAATGAGGCCTGGGGACGGAAATTTTGTATGGCGCAAGGGTATGACCTGAGCGCGTTGAAGCGCATTGATAGTTTTGACAACTTTGAGGTGCAGGCGCGCACCATAATCCTTTTTGTTGTCGCCGTGTCGGCGACGATCATTCTGGACGACTTAATCTGGGTCTGGTGGTTTCTCGCCTATCTGGTGGCGTTTTCCGTGTACTCGTACTCGGTACGCCGCGCACCGCGCTGGGTTAGCGGCACGTATCTGGCGCTGGTTGCTGTCTTGGGCTTCTTCACAATGATGGCGATCCTGAGCGCGGGGCTGTATCTTTTCGCCAATGTGGATGTTTTTGTTCGCTATGGCGGGCTGATCCTTTACTTTGGCGCGGCGATGAACACCGTTGCCTTGCGTGTGCGCGAGCCGAGTTTCTTTGTTTTTGATGTCGCCGCCCTGTATGTGGCAGGGCTCGGGTTTGTCGTGATCGAATATCTGCGCAGCGGGTTGGGGCAGCCGATCTTAATGCTGTCGCTGGGGATGATTTCCTTCTGCCTCTATTTGACTGTGTTGGTGCAGGTTATGGACAAGCTGCGCCAACGTCTTGAAGCGGCACGCAACTCCCAAATCGCAGCTGAGCATCAACGCGCCATCGGGCAGATTTCCGCCGGGGTTGCCCATGATTTCAACAACTTGCTGACAGTGGTGCTGGGCAATCTCGAACTCTCGCGCGAGATGACCAACCCGGGCGAACGCCAGCAATTGCTGGCCGAGGCTGAAGCAGCTGCGCGGCGCGGCGCAACGCTGACTGGCCAACTCCTCGCCTTTTCGCGCAAGGCGAACCTCAGCCCGCGCGTGGTGAACTACGCCGAAATCATCGAGCAGCTTGAACCTTTGGCGGTCGGGATGCTCGGACGTACGCACCGGCTGCATGTGGGTGATACTGCGCCGATGCCGCCATTGTTGATCGACAGCGCGACCTTGATCGCGGTGCTGCTAAACCTGATCCTCAACGCAAAAGAAGCGATGCCTCATGGCGGCACGATCTGGTTGGATGCGGAGATGCAGGACAAAGGCGATATGCCTATGATGTGCTTACGCATCAATGACACCGGCAAAGGCATGACCGCGCAGGTGCTGGACAAGATATTCGAGCCATTCTTCTCTACGAAGCCCGCCGGTCAGGGCTCTGGTCTCGGCTTGCCGATGGCACAAGGTTTTGTTGAGCAATCCGGCGGTCAGATTTTCATCCAAAGTCGCCAGGGGCAGGGGAGCGAGGTGATGCTGTGCCTGCCAGTCACAGATCCGCCCACGTCTGACGCATCTGCGATCTGAGATCTACCCGCGCTTTTCATCCAGAATTTGGAGCAATTGGTCGTAGGGCAAAAAGCCCCGCAGCAATTCATCGTGCAAAACGAATGAGGGTGTGCCGGAGATTTGAAGCTTCTGCGCCAACACACGTGTTTGCTGAATTTCGGCGCTTACGGCCTCGCTCGGCATCTCGGCGGCAATCGCTTCAGCATCCAGCCCCAGCGTGTTCGCCATCCGCTCCAGCGTCTGCAAACTAATCGCCCCGTTATAGGCCATCAGCGCGTCATGCAGCCCTTTGTAAGCTTCGGTCCCGGATACCAGTTTTGTCGCAATCGCAAAGCGAGAGGCGAGCACGGAGTCTTCGCCCAGAATAGGGAATTCCTTGACGATCACGCGGATATTGCCGTCGGTTTGTACAAGTTTCTCCACCTCGGGCGCAGCGCGTTTGCAAAAGCCGCAGCGGTAATCCATGAACTCGACCAGCGTGATATCCCCATCAGGATTGCCGCCGACGTAAGAAAAGCCGTCATTGAACAAGGCCTCCTTATTGTCAGCCACAAGGCTCAGATCGCTCTGCGCCTGCGCTTGCGCCTGACGCTGTTCCAGTACCGCGACGGCATCCATGATGACCTGAGGGTTCTCCATCAGGTATTCGCGCACCGCCGCGCCAAAGGCTTCGCGCTCGGCATCACTCATCGTATCCAAATCCAAGGCGGATGCGGGAAGCGCCACAAGGGCGGCAAAAATCGCAGAAAGGCAGGCACGCAACATGTTTAGTTCCTTCGATTGGAAAACCGTTCAACAGCAATCAGCACATCTTGCGCCCGTTGCCAAGGCCCAGAGCCTGCGGGCAGCAGGTCTGTCGCGCGTTTGGCGTGGATGCCTGCGTCTTTCATCCTGCCCCTCAGGGCGTAGCGTTCGGCTGTTACAAGCGCCGCCATCCCACGTTGGCCGGACTTGGCATAGGCGACAGACAGATCGCGCAGCATGGTGCCATCGCGGTAATCGATTGCATTTGACCGCTCCAGCGCAGCCTTGGCCTTGCCGATTTGACCCGTGGCTAACAGCGCGCGACCGTGGCCTGCAAGGATCAGCGCATCGCGCGGGGCCAGTTGCACAGCGCGGGCATAGGAATTGGCCGCCGCTTGAAAGTTTCGGCTCTCCATTAAAATCTCGCCTTTGAGATCATGCAGGAACGGGTCCTTGGGCCGCGCCTTGATCGCCCGGTCTACCGCGGCGAGAGCTTTCTTGGTCCTCGATTGTTCGTGGTTTGCGAGCGCTTCCATGATTGCGCGGACGTCGGCATAGCGCGCTTTGCCCGCCTTGCGCAGGGTCTGGCGCGGGAATTTATGCGCCTCCAACTTGCCCTTCATCCGCGCAAACCAATAGGCTGCATCGGTGCTGGGCGTCGTCGGTTTGGCCGTTGCCGCATAGGCCGAAATCGCCCGGAACCGGTCGCGGCTCAGCGGGTGTGAGCGCACATAGGGGTCTTGGCTCCGCGCCGACAGCGCCTCTTGCCCGCGGAAAATCTGCATCACTTCGGCCAGCGCTGTGGGACTGACCCCGGCAGAGCGCATGTAGCGCACCGCAGATTGGTCAGCCGAGGCTTCTTCTGCCCGCGTGTGCTTCAAAAACGCTCTCTGCGCTGCGCTGTTTGTCCCGAGTGCGAGGCCCGCGGCCGCTTCGCCGCTGCCAGATGCCGCCACGACAAGTGCCAACGCGACCCCAAGCGCCGCTCTGTTGCGCGCAGCTTGCAGGTTGGTGAGCCGCCGCGTCAGGTGGCCATTGACGATATGTGCGGCCTCATGTGCAATGACGCCTTGCAATTGTCCGGCACTTTGCAGACGCAGGACCAGCCCTGAGTTAATGAAAATCGCGTCCTGACTCACCACAAACGCGTTCAGCGTGTTGTCATCGACCAGCAGGATTTTCACCCGGTTCGAACTCAGTCCCGCTGCGCGCAGAATCGGCGCGGCCAGTTGTTTCAGCCCATGCTCAATATCCGCGTCCCGCAGCAGCGTGATCGCGTGAACCGGGCGCGGGGCCATCAGCATCAGCGCCGCAAGCGCCAAGATCAGCGCGCGCAGCATTGACGTCGCCGGGAATAAACGGTGAATACCCATGACCGCTAAACTGGAGCAGGCGCATGCGCAATTCAACCCGAAGCCAAGTCGATCCCTTCATCGTGATGGATGTTATGCAGGCTGCCGCCGCCGCCGAAGCGAAGGGGCGCCACATTATCCATATGGAAGTGGGCCAACCCGGCACAGGCGCGCCGTCCGGGGCGGCTGAGGCTGTGGCCCGTGAAGTTGGCGACAATCCGCTGGGCTACACCGTCGCTTTGGGCCTGCCCGCATTGCGTGCCCGCATCGCGCAGCTTTATGGCGATTGGTACGACGTCGATCTTGATCCGTCGCGCGTGATTGTCACCTCTGGCTCGTCGGGCGCGTTCCTGCTGGCCTTCAGCGCCTTGTTCGACAGTGGCGATCGGGTCGGCATCGCCGCGCCGGGGTATCCAAGCTACCGCCAAATCCTGTCAGCGCTCGGAATGCAGCCCGTCCTGCTGCAAGCCGCGCCAGAGAACCGCTTTCAGCCCGTCCCGTCAGATATCGCGGGCCAAAATCTCGCTGGTCTCATGGTCGCGTCCCCGGCGAACCCCACCGGAACCATGCTGGATAAGCCGACCCTAGCCGCACTGATGGACGCCGCCGCCGCTGAGAACACGGCGTTCATCTCGGACGAAATCTATCACGGCATCGAATATGAGGCCAAAGCCGTCACCGCGCTTGAAATCAGCGATGAGGCTTATGTGATCAACAGTTTCTCAAAGTATTTCTCCATGACCGGCTGGAGAATCGGCTGGATGGTCGTGCCCGAGGACCATGTCCGCGTGGTCGAACGCCTCGCCCAAAATATGTTCATCTGCGCGCCCCATGTCGCCCAAGTCGCGGCGCTGGCGGCGATGGAGTGTGACGGTGAATTGCAAGCCAACCTCGCTGTCTACACCAAAAACCGCACTTTGATGCTGGAGGGGCTGGCAGCGGCGGGCTTCGACAATATCGCGCCGCCCGATGGGGCCTTCTACGTATATGCCGATGTGTCGAAATTCACCAGCGATAGCAAAGCCTTCGCCGCCGAAATACTGGACACAGCGGGCGTCGCCGTCACACCGGGCCTCGATTTTGACCCCGCGCGCGGCCACCAGACCCTGCGCTTTTCTTACGCGCGCGCCGCGGCGGATATCGAAGAGGGGCTGGCGCGGCTCAAAGCGTTTATGGCAGCCCGCGCGCAGCAATAACCAAGCATCACGCGCGCTAAGGGGGATTTGGGATTCACGTCTGCGGGCATTTCCCCTATCATCACCGCACACAAGCCCGGCAGAGGCGTGACAGGCGATGACCCGACTTCTATTCTCACTGGTCCTGTGGGCCATGCTCAGCATATCCGCCGCCGCGCAGCCACTGACAGGCCTTGCGCGGTTCGAGGCCGATCGCTCCTCCATCCATGACGGCTGGTTTGGCGAGACGGAACTGTCTCTGGCCCTCAGCCTTGGCGTGCCGTTCCGGGTCTTCACCCTCGATGACCCCGCGCGGCTGGTGGTGGATTTCTCCGAAGTGGACTTCGCCGATGCCGACCCCGAAGCGTTATTGCCCGAAGATGGGCGGATCACTGCACTGCGCGCAGGCCCGATCGCGCCGGGCTGGTCGCGGCTGGTGGCTGATCTGGCCGAGCCGATGCTGCCCGATGAGGTGGCGATGGGTGTCGACAAGGCTAGCGGGCAGGCGGTGCTACATATCCAACTGAACCGCGCACAGGCCGAAGATTTCGCCGCTAAATCCGGCGCGCCAGACGGTGCGAACTGGTTGGCTTCAAAAGAAAAACCCAAAACCCAGCCCCGACAAGCCGATACATTCCGCGTCCTGCTCGACCCCGGCCATGGCGGCATTGACCCCGGCGCGGAACGCGAAGGGCTGGTTGAGAAAAAGATCGTCCTCGACTTCGCCATCACCTTGCGCGACTTGCTGCGGCGAGAGGGTGTCGACGTGGTGATGACCCGCGACACGGACGTGTTCGTCTCGCTCGAAGCCCGCACCGCGCTGGCCCATCAGGCGGATGCCTCGTTGTTCCTGTCGATCCATGCGGATGCGCTGACGCAAGGCGGGGCGCGGGGGGCGACGGTGTACACGCTGTCGGAAAAAGCCTCTGACGCGGCCTCGGCGCAACTTGCCGCGCGCCACAACCGCTCGGACATTCTAGCAGGCGTGGACCTGTCGGGCGCAGATGATCAAGTGACATCTGTGCTGCTCGATCTGGCGCGGCGCGAGACGGAGCCCCGCTCCAAAGCCCTCGCGCAGGCGATTATCGACGGGATGGACGCGGCAGGCGGGCCGATGAACCGAAAGCCGTGGCGTGAGGCGGGGTTTTCGGTGCTGAAATCGGCGGATATCCCTTCGGTTCTGGTGGAAATCGGGTTCCTTTCCAGCCAACGTGACCGCAAGAACCTGCGCGATCCGGTCTGGCGCTCGGTCATCGCCGCCGGGATTGCCGATGCGGTGCTGGCATGGCGCGATGCGGATGCGGCGCGCTCGGAACTGGTGCGGCAGTAGCTCCGAAACCTCACGTCCCCGTGAAAGCGGCGCTTTACCGCGCGTTTTCCCCGCCGACTTGTTTTGACCCCATCCC
>CAZPXE010000107.1:0-9403 GCA_964590545.1 uncultured Rhodobacterales bacterium
ACAAGCCCGCGTGACCCACGCCTCTGCCTATGATTGCGAGGTGGGGGAGAAGATTGCGGAACGCAACAGAGGGCTGTTTTCCGAACCCTGACAACAACCGATGCTTGACGCGCGCGCACGGCATGTCAAAACGCAGCCATGGCTGGCGCAACACTGACGATAAACCTAGATGCCTTGGCGCAGAATTGGCACGCGCTGAACGGGCGCACGGCGGTCGAAACCGCCGCTGTGGTCAAGGCCGACGGCTACGGCCTTGGCGCGCCTGTTGTTGCGCGCAGGCTGGCCCGCGAAGGCGTGAGCAAGTTCTTCGTGGCGCTCGCTGAAGAGGGCAAAATCCTGCGCAGCGCAATGGGGGACGGCCCGGAAATCTATGTCTTCTCTGGCCATATGGATGGCGACACGCCCCTGATACGCGACTATGGCCTGATCCCGCTCCTGAACTCAGTCGATCAGATGCTGCGCCATGTGGAAGCCCTACCCAGCCACCCCTTTGGCGTGCAACTCGACACCGGCATGAACCGGCTGGGGATGGAGCCTGCAGAATGGGCCGCTGTCAAGGATATCGCCCTCAGCCAATCGCCCGTACTGCTCATGTCGCATCTGGCTTGCGCGGATGAGCCGGGCCACGCGATGAACGCCCAGCAACTCCGCGCCTTCCGCGAGATGACGGATGGCATTCCTGTGCCCCGCTCGCTCGCAGCCACGGGCGGGACTTTGCTTGGCCCGGCCTACCATTTTGACCTGTGCCGCCCGGGCATCGGCCTATATGGCGGCATGCCGTTTGAAGAGGCCGCACCCGTGGTGCAACTCGACATCCCCGTGATCCAAATCCGCGACGTGGAAATGGGCGAAACCGTCGGCTACGGCAATTCATGGACTGCCAAACGCCCCAGTAAAATCGCCACAATCTCAGCTGGTTATGCCGACGGGCTAATCCGCGCTATGGGGCCGCAAGCGTATTTGCGCGCGGGCTCCATCCCCGTTCCGGTTGTGGGCCGCGTGTCCATGGACCTGATCACCGTGGACGTCACTCGGCTCGACAATGAACCCGCGACGCTGCAACTGCTCGGCCCGTCGCAAACCGTCGACACCATCGCGGATGCCGCAGGCACCATCGGTTATGAAATCCTCACCTCGCTCGGTGCGCGCTACGCCCGTAAGGTGCTGGGGTGAACTTTCTGGCCGCGATTGGCGCTGCCACCCTCGCCGCGCTCGCCGCGCTTGGACGGGTCACGATCTTCGCCGCTGACACCGTTTCCCACATCTTGCGCCCGCCCTTCTACGCGCGCGAATTCCTGACCGCGCTGCTGAATATCGGCTGGCTATCCCTCCCTGTTGTGGGCCTTACCGCGCTGTTCACCGGCGGCGCGCTGGCGCTGCAAATCTATGCAGGCGGCGCGCGGTTCAACGCCGAAGCCGTGGTGCCGCAGATCGTCGCCATCGGCATGGTGCGCGAACTTGGTCCCGTGCTGGTCGGCCTGATGATCGCCGCCCGCGTCACCTCCTCCATCGCCGCCGAAATCGCCACGATGAAAGTGACAGAACAAATCGACGCGCTCGTCACCCTCTCCACACACCCGATGAAATACCTCACCGTCCCCCGCGTGCTTGCCGCCCTGCTCTGTGTGCCGCTGCTGGTCGCGATTGGTGACGTCATCGGCATCTTCGGCGGATACGCGGTCGCCACAGGCACGCTGGGCTTCAACCCAGCAACTTACATCAAGAACACCGTCGACTTCCTTGAGATGCGCGACATCGCCTCGTCGCTGGTCAAAGGCGCGGTGTTCGGCTTTATCGCCGCCCTCATGGGCTGCTATTTCGGCATGAACTCAGGCCGCGGCGCCCAAGGCGTGGGACGCGCCACCAAGTCCAGCGTCGAAGCTGCCGCCGTGCTGATCCTCGCCGCAAATTTCGTCCTCACAGGGGTGTTCTTCTCGCTATGACGCGCCCTTCGAACCCGCTCCCCTTTTCATCTTGCCAAAAATATCCCCGCCGGAGGCATCCAACGCCAGCAAAGGGCGGTGCCACATGATCGAGCTCGCCCAAGTCCACAAAGCCTTCGGCCCCAACGCCGTCCTGCGCGGCGTCGATCTGAGCATCGCCAAAAGCACCTCCATGGTGATCATCGGTGGCTCCGGCACGGGCAAGTCGGTGATGCTGAAATCGGTGCTGGGCCTTGTGACGCCCGATAGCGGCACGATCACCGTGGACGGCCAGCCAAACACCTCTGGCGATCGGGACGCGTTCCTCGCCCGCTTCGGGATGCTGTTCCAAGGCGCGGCGCTGTTCGACAGCCTTACCGTCTGGGAAAACGTCGCCTTCCGCCTGCTGCGCGGAGCCCTCAAACGCCCCAAACAAGAGGCGCGCGAGATTGCCATCGAAAAACTTCGCCGCGTCGGCCTGACCCCGGACGTGGCCGACCGCTTTCCGGCCGAACTCTCGGGCGGTATGCAAAAACGCGTCGGCCTCGCCCGCGCTATCGCTGCTGAGCCGGAGATTATCTTCTTCGACGAGCCTACAACCGGCCTGGACCCGATCATGGCGGGCGTTATCAACGATCTGATCCGCGAAATCGTCACCGAAATGGGCGCGACCGCCATGACCATTACCCATGACATGTCCTCCGTCCGCGCCATCGCCGACAACGTGGCCATGCTCCATGGCGGCAAGATCCGCTGGACCGGCCCGGTGGCGGATATGGACGCATGCGCAGACCCCTATGTCGATCAATTCATCCATGGCCGCGCGAGCGGCCCCATTGAAGCGGTGCGATAGCGTTCCTATTTCAAAGCGTTACATGACAGTCCTAAAGTATCTCAACCTCTCGCTGCTGATCCTTTACCCGATCGCTTGGTTCGCGCCGCTGCTTCGCGCGGGGCTGGGCCTTCCGCTCTTTGACCTAAAGGAAATCTCTGTGATCTCCGGCCTGCAATCGCTGTGGCAAAGCGATGTGTTTCTCGCCCTGACCGTCACCGCCTTTGCCCTGTTCGCGCCCTATCTGAAAACCATCGGCCTTGCGCTGCTGCATTTCGGGCTGCTGTCAAAGCGCACGGAACCGGCGCTTGCACTGCTGGGCAAACTGGCGATGGCGGACATCTTCCTCATCGCGCTCTACGTCACGCTGTTCAAAGGCATTGGAATCGGCAAGATCGAGGTGGCTTGGGGCCTCTATCTGTTCACCGTTCTGATCGTGGCATCGATTCTCATCGGCTGGGCGACGAAACAGTTTCGCAGGCCTGCCGAAGATTGATTTCTTCTCGGAAACAATACGCGCAGACTTAGCGGGAATTTCGCATCTAATTCCATGAATTGACACGGAAAAGCCACTTTTTCGTTAGGCTCCGCCCGCTTTGCCTGTACCATAACCCCGGTATTGTCGCGTCCGCCCGGGAGTTTGGTTTTGGGGAATTTCATGTCGTTTTTGCGCCTGATGCAAACACTGATTCAGCGGTTGGCACTCGTGGTGTTCGCGCTGCTCGCAGTGGCTCTGGTAGTGTCCTGCGTGCTGGCCCCGTTCGGGGTGATCCCGTGGCTGGAGTGGAACCTGACATGGAACGGCGCGCCGGTGCCTTATGCGGGCATGGCGCTGCAGATTTCGCTGGCGCTGATCGCCGTCGCGCTTTGCACCTTCCTGCCAACGAATGCACGTGTTCTGGCGCTGGAAACATCGCATCGCCGCTTTGATATCGCGATGGACGACGTGGCGATGGCCTATGACCGGGTCCACCGCGCCGACCGCGAAGGCACGTTCATGCTGTCGTCGCAGTTTGAAGACATGAAGGGCCGCCTCGCCTATCTTACCCAGCATCCGGATTTGGGCGATCTTGAGCCGCCGCTGTTAGAGTTGGCCGCGCAAATGTCGTTCATGTCCAAGGAGTTGGCCGAAACCTATTCCGACGAGAATGTCGAACGCGCCCGCATCTTCTTGCGCCAGCGGCAACAGGAAGTGACCAAGTTCGAAAAGCGCCTGAAACACGCCCGCGTCATCGCGGATGAGCTCAAGCACTGGCTGCATGACGTGAAGATGGAAGAGCAACTCGCCTCCGCCCAACTGGACGAGCTGTGCGAAGAGTTGCTGGCGATCCTGCCGGAACTCAACATGGCCCCTGCCAGCAAGGACAGCATGCGCAATGGCAGCGACAACAAGCTGATCGAACTTAACGCGCAGCGGGTTTGACCCCACTCAAGCGCGGCGCGCTTCCCCCCTTGCCACCCCGCGCCCAACCGGGCATCCAAGCGGCATGGCAAAGATAAGCTACTCTTGCTCCGCATGCGGTGCGTCCTTCACCAAATGGTCCGGGCGCTGCGATGGTTGCGGCGAATGGAACACGATTTCCGAAGATACCGGCCTGTCCGCCGCGGGCCCCGGCAAAGCGGCGATGGGCCAGAAACGCGGCAATGCGATCACGCTGGTCGATCTGGCGACCGAAGAAGCCCCCCCGCCCCGCGCCGAATGCAAGATCACCGAGTTGGACCGCGTGCTTGGCGGCGGGCTGGTCGAAGCCTCGGCCACGCTGGTTGGCGGCGATCCGGGCATCGGCAAATCCACCTTGCTGCTGCAAGCCGCCGCCGCCTTTGCGCGCGCGGGGGTGAGCACGATCTATATTTCCGGCGAAGAAGCCTCCGCCCAAGTGCGGATGCGCGCCAAACGGCTGGGGCTGGCGGATGCGCCCGTACGGCTGGCGGCAGAAACCAACCTGCGAAACATCCTCACAACACTAGAGGCCGAGAAACCCGGCCTTGCCATCATCGATTCGATCCAGACCATGTGGTCGGACACCGTCGACAGCGCCCCCGGCTCCGTCAGCCAGGTCCGCGCAGCCGCGCATGAGCTGACCGCTTTTGCCAAACGGCGCGGAATTTCCGTCATTCTCGTCGGCCATGTCACCAAGGAAGGCCAAATCGCCGGCCCGCGCGTTGTCGAGCATATGGTCGACACGGTGCTTTATTTCGAAGGCGAGCGCGGGCATCAGTTCCGCATCCTGCGCTCGGTCAAAAACCGCTTCGGCCCGGCGGATGAGATTGGCGTTTTCGAAATGACAGGGCGCGGATTGGCCGAAGTGACCAACCCCTCGGCCCTGTTCCTGTCGGAGCGCGGCACGCCTGCACCGGGCAGCGCCGTGTTCGCGGGCATCGAAGGCACGCGGCCCGTTCTTGTGGAAATGCAAGCGCTTGTGGCCCCCACGCCCCATTCCCAACCCCGCCGCACAGTGGTTGGCTGGGACGGCTCGCGCCTTGCCATGATTCTCGCCGTGCTGGAGGCGCGTTGCGGCATCCCCTTCGCGGGGCTGGACGTGTATCTGAACGTCGCCGGAGGGTTGAAAGTTTCCGAGCCTGCCGCCGATCTGGCCGTCGCCGCCGCGCTTCTGTCTGCTCGCGAAGATAGTGCCCTGCCCGAAGGCGCCGTTGTTTTTGGGGAAATAAGTCTCAGTGGCGCGCTTCGTCCGGCCCCGCAGACCGAAAATAGGTTGAAAGAAGCGCAAAAACTTGGTTTCACGACGGCCATCGCACCCAAAGGCGGCAAAGCCACCGGGTCGTCGGACATGAAGCTGATGCAAATGGCCGATTTGACCGGTTTTGTCGGAGAGGTGTTTGGCGCGGGTTAACCTCGCGCAGGGACAAATAAGAACGGGCGAGGCAGGACCATGGAAGGTTTCACAATTATCGACGGTGTCGTCGCGCTTGTCATCGTGGTGTCAGCGCTGCTGGCCTATGGGCGCGGGTTGGTGCGCGAGGTTATGGCCATCGCGGGCTGGGTCGTCGCAGCGATCTGTGCGTTCCTGTTCGCGCCACGTGTCGAGCCGCTGGTCGCGGAAATCCCGGTCATTGGCGACTTTATCGCTGACAGTTGCGAGTTGTCTATCATCGGCGCCTTCGCCATCGTCTTTACCATCGCACTGGTGATCGTGTCGCTGTTTACGCCGCTGTTTTCCTCTCTGGTGCAACGCTCGGCCCTTGGCGGGGTCGATCAGGGGCTTGGGTTCCTGTTCGGCGTGCTGCGCGGTATCCTCTTGGTCGCCATCGCCTTTTTCGTCTACGACACGGTGATCACAGGGCAGGAATTTACCATCGTGGATGAAAGCCGCTCGGCGGCCGTCTTCTCGCGCTTCACCGGCCAGATCGAAGAGCAGAACCCCGAAGAAGCCCTTGGCTGGATCACCCAGCAATACGAGGCGCTTGTCGGCGCGTGTAGCTAAACCACGGGCGAGCCGCGCCACCGGAGCGCAGAACGCCGCGCGGTCGTTAACTTTTTCAAACCTTGCGCCCCGTCGCGTAGAACCGCCCGCGCGCGCGCGAGTCCCACGCCTGTACGTGCCAGAATCGCGCGCGGTTTATTCAAATTTTATCATTCAAATTCAGCCTGTTATGCTTAGCGCGCCGTTAATCCGGTCGCCTGTAAACACCTAGTTTACCGATTTACGAATTACTAACCCGATCGCCGCAACAGAGCCGCAATCAGGCCCTTCCTATGTCGAAATTTTGGCAAAATCTGGGCGCTTCATTGGCCCATCAACGCCAACCCGGCGCCTCGTTAGCGCCACATTGCCCAGCATAGGAGCCTGCCCATGTTCACCCGTCACAGCATTGATTTCGCCGATATCACCTCCGTCACCCACGCCCCCGGCGCGATGCTTTCGCTCTCGGCGGAAACCATGATTGAAACGCAAAGCGGCTGGACCCGCGCCGCCGATCTGACGCCCACCGACCACCTCGCCAGCCTCGATGGCGGCTTTGTGCCCGTCGCGTGGCTGCGCCGCGCGCTGCCCTGTGCCGCGATTCTTGTGCCCGCTGGGGCCTTGGGAAACTGTTCCGACCTGATCCTGCCCGAAGACACCCATATTGGCGTTGATGCACCGCTGAATTTCGAGGTGGAGACCGATATGCTCTCCCTGCCTCTGCGCGCCTTTTTGGGCCAAAACGGCATCCGCCTGACCGCTGCGTCCGAATTCATCACGCTGGGGCTCGCCAGCGAGGAAATGCTGTGGGCGCAAACCGGCCTGCTGATCCATGCCCGGCCCATGAGCAATGGCTATTTCCATACGCTTTGCACGGCCCAAGCCCGCGCCCTGATCACCGGCCCCGCTGCGCCAATTTCAATCGCAGCGTGACTCATCCGCACAACCTCGGTCCTTCGGGTCGCAAAACCGCATCACGACCCGTGACAGATGTATGACAGGTTGTTAAAGGGTCGTTAGTCCACACCGGAATCGGAGCTGCCCTCCCCGTGACTGACCCCAAGCATTGCCAGAGCACTGGCCCCATCATGCCCCCGGCCCATCCCTTCGATGATGACAAACTGCGCGAGGAATGCGGCGTTTTCGGCGTGATCGGAACGGCAGAGGCCGCAAGTTTCGTCGCCCTTGGCCTGCACGCGCTGCAACATCGCGGGCAAGAAGCTGGTGGGATCGTCACCCACCACCCGACCCACGGCTTCAACTCCGCCCGCCGCTTCGGTTACGTGCGCGACAACTTCACGACGCAAGACGTGATGGACACCCTGCCCGGCAATCTGGGCATCGGCCATGTGCGCTACTCCACCGCCGGATCCAAAGGCGCGACAGCTATTCGCGATGTTCAGCCCTTCTTTGGCGAGTTTGCCATGGGCGGGGCAGCCATTGCCCATAACGGCAACATCACCAATGCAGATTCGCTGCGGCGCGAGCTGATCGAACGCGGCTCGATCTTCCAAAGCTCATCCGATAGCGAGTGCATCATCCACCTGATGGCACGTTCGCTGCAACGCACCATCCCCGAACGCATGGAAGATGCGCTGCGCCGGGTCGAAGGGGCGTTCTCGGTCGTCGCCATGACACGCACCAAGCTGATCGGCGTGCGTGACCCGCTTGGCGTGCGCCCGCTGGTGCTGGGCAAGATCGGCGATGGCTATGCGCTTTCGTCGGAAACCTGCGCCCTCGACATTATCGGCGCGGAGTTCGTGCGTGAGATTGAGCCGGGCGAAATGGTCGTCATCAACGAGGACGGCATCGAAAGCCATCGCCCGTTCCGCGACGCCAAACCCCGCTCCTGCATCTTCGAATATGTCTATTTCTCCCGCCCCGATTCGATTCTGGGTGGGCACTCCGTCTATGAAGCTCGCCGCCGCATCGGCGTGGAGCTGGCGCGCGAAGCCCCCGTCGAGGCCGATCTGGTCTGTCCCGTTCCCGATGGCGGCACGCCCGCCGCGATTGGCTATAGTCAGGAAAGCGGGATCGAATACGCCATGGGTATCTCCCGCAACCAATATATCGGGCGCACGTTTATTGAGCCGACCGAGCAGATCCGCAATATGGGCGTGCGGCTGAAACTGAATATCAACCGTGCGCTGATCAAAGACAAACGGGTGATTCTTGTGGACGACAGCGTTGTGCGCGGTACGACCACGATGAAAATCAAAGACATGCTGCTGGATGCGGGCGCGCGCGAGGTCCATTTCCGCATCGCATCCCCCCCCACCGCTTGGCCCTGTTTCTATGGCGTGGACACGCCCCAGCGCGACAAACTTCTCGCCGCAAACATGACCGAAGAGGAAATGCGCCAACACCTCGCCGTGGACAGCCTGAAATTCATCACCCTCGACGGGCTCTACCGCGCCGTGGGTCAAGCCAAAGGCCGCGACGCCGCCTGCCCGCAATATTGCGATGCGTGCTTTTCGGGCGAATACCCGGTCAAGCCTGCGGATATGATCGAAAAAGGCTTCGAGATGAAAACGGCGGCGGAGTAAGCCCCGCCTCCGCCCAAGCGCTAGCCCCCATGCCCGGCCTCGACCTTCTGATCCCCTTTTTTCTGGCTGCGAGCGTCTTTGCTTATATGCCCGGCCCGGCGATGCTTTATGCGACCGCGCAAACCCTTGCGGGCGGCGCACGCGCCGGGTGGAGCGCGGCGCTTGGCATTCATATCGGCGGCTATGCCCATGTGATTGCGGCGGGATGCGGGCTGGCGATCTTGCTGGAGTTGGTTCCGGCGCTGCATCTTGGCCTGAAACTGGCGGGCGCGGCCTATCTGGTTTGGCTTGGTGTTAAACTGATCCGCAGCCCGGCCCACGCATCCACGCTGCCCAGCGTAACACGCAGTAACTTTCGACAAAGCGTGCTGGTCGAGGTGCTGAACCCCAAAACAGCGATTTTCTACCTCGCCTTCCTGCCCCAATTTACTGACCCCGGCACGGCCTGGCCGGTCTGGTTGCAACTGGTGATCCTTGGGACGATTGTGAATGTGATGTTCTCAAGCGCGGATGTGATCTGCGTTCTGCTTGCGGATCAGATGTCTCGTGCCCTGCGCAACTCGGCCAGCGCCGGTCAATGGTTGCGACGCGCTGGTGGCTGCTTGCTCATCGGCCTTGGGGCGCATCTGGGCCTCGGACGCAGCTAATTCAGGCGAAAATAGTAATGCGCGGGCTAAGTAT
>CAZPXE010000108.1:0-9363 GCA_964590545.1 uncultured Rhodobacterales bacterium
GCAACATAGCCCGGCAACGCCACATCCTCTGCATGAAGCAGCGAGAAATTCGCGAAGATCCCGTCAAACTCGGCCTCTCCGGCAATGTCGTCAAATGTCTCCTGCCGGGTCTCGACCCCGTCCCATTTGGACGCCAAAGCCACCATCTGCGCACTCGCATCCGTTGCCAGAACCCGGTGCCCGGCCCGCGCCATCAACCCCGCCGACCGCCCCGGTCCACAGCCCAGATCCCACAGCCGCGCACCGTCTGGCATATGCTCCAGAAAGCGGCCTAGCTGCGTATCGACATTGTCGTCCTTGCCGAACTTCGTCGCGTATTCGACGGCTTTTTCATCATAAATATCAAGCGTTTGCTTATCCATCACAGGAACACCCCCACAGCCAAACAGGCCACTACAATAGCCGTCAATAGAAGTCGAAGCGGCAGCCACCAAGTCGGCGTCAGACCCCAGCCGCTAAACGCGAAGTCCAGCAGCAGCACGGCAAGGAAGCCGACGATCAGATTGCTTCCCGCCGACACCGGCCCGCCGCCCGTCATGAAAAACGCCCAAAGCGCTGGAATCACGGATAATACATAACCCGTTGCCGCCCGCGTACCCTCAGCTTTCGTGGCAAAGCCCCAGAGCACACCGGACATGAAACTCAGGATCACCGACCCGTAGAAAAGCTGCACATAAGGCCCCACAAAACGCGGCCCCAGATTGGCCGCCCCCCATGCTGCCAGCGGCTCTGACAGATAGGTGGCCGCGCCCCACACAAACGGGATCAACCCGGCAAGGCCAAGCAGCAGGGGCGCGCGGGGGATGGGCGTCATGTCAGGTCTTTCACCAGTGTCGTGATGCGTTTGATCCGTGTCTCTGCCCGTTTCGCAGTTTCCACCTGATGGATCAAGCCACGCTTCTTGCCCGGGCTCAGCGCGTCCCATGATTCGCTTTTCCCGGTCGAGCGGAGCGCGCGAAGAATGTCCGCAGGGACCTCAACAAGGTTCGGATCGGCGGGCCTTAACCGCGCCTCGAAAGGCACGCCCGGCTCCAAATCCGCCCTTTGCTGCAATGATTTACCCGCATAGAGGAACGGATCGTCCAGCACAGGCGCACGCGTGATCGCCAGGTTTACGGGATGTTCATTCATCTCGCCCTCAACCCGCTTCGCTTTGCCCAGCGCTGCCATGACATTCGGTGGCAGCCGCAGCACGGTATAGGTGCTGTCGCCCCACGGCATCGGCTCCAGCGTGGCCTCAAACGTGATGTAATCGCTCATGGCGCGGATATAGGGCGATTGGGTGTGATGTCAGGCCCGGATCAGGCAGGTTCGCGCAGGACGCGGGGCACCTTGAATTCCACATTTTCCACAGCCGTTTCAACCACTTCGCGGGTGACGTCGTAATGTTCCGAGAAGGCGTCCATCACCTCGTTGATCAGCACTTCGGGAGCGGACGCCCCGGCGGTGATCCCGATGGAGCGGATGCCTTCCAGCGCGCGCCAGTCGATATCGGTGGCGCGTTGGACCAGTTGGGCATACTCGCAGCCCGCGCGGGAGCCGACCTCTACTAACCGCTTGGAATTGCTTGAATTCGGCGCGCCAACGACCAGCATCGCGTCACATTTCGGAGCCATCGCCTTAACCGCTTCTTGTCGGTTGGTGGTGGCGTAGCAGATGTCTTCCTTGTGGGGGCCGACGATGTTGGGGAAGCGGGTCTGGAGGGCCTCGACCACGTCCTTGGTGTCGTCCACCGACAGGGTTGTCTGGGTCACGAAGGCCAGTTGGTCGGGGTTTCGCGGCGAAACCTTGGCCACATCCTGAACGGTTTCGACCAGAAGCACCTCGCCTTCGGGCAGTTGGCCCATAGTTCCAAGGGTTTCCGGGTGGCCGGCATGGCCGATCATGATCATCTGAAGGCCCCGCTCATGGTGGCGGGCGGCTTCGATATGGACCTTGGAGACCAGCGGGCAGGTGGCGTCGACATAGATCATCTCGCGCGCCTGAGCCTTGGCGGGGACCGATTTGGGCACGCCGTGGGCAGAGAAGATCACCGGGCGGTCATCGGGGCACTCGTCGAGTTCCTTAACAAACACCGCGCCCTTGTCGCGCAGCCCGTCCACGACGAATTTATTGTGGACGATTTCGTGCCGCACATAGACCGGCGCGCCCCATTTTTCGAGGGCCATTTCAACGATCTTGATGGCGCGATCGACCCCGGCGCAGAAACCACGGGGGGCGGCGAGATAGAGGGTGAGGGGCGGTTTGGTCATATGTGTCACTCCAGCTAGACACATAGTTAGGGGCTGGATGGGCGCGGGTCCAGAGGCTTTGCGTCACGGGCCGGTTCCGCCGCGAAACCACAAAAAAACCGAGGTTTCGCGGCGAAACCTCGGCTTTTTATTGAGTGGCCTCAACGTCAACGGGCAATACGGCGCAGGGATCGCGCCGTTAACACACTGATAACGTTCGTTAATGCCGAAGAGCTTTTAGCTTTCGGCGTTCTCTTCGACGCGACGTTCAACCGGTGTTTCACGCGGCGGGCGACCGATGATATCGCGCAGCTCATCAAGTTCGATGAAGTTATCGGCCTGACGGCGCAGCTCGTCCGAGATCATCGGCGGCTGGCTACGGATGGTCGACACGACCGACACGCGCACGCCCTGACGTTGCAGGCTTTCCACCAGCGGGCGGAAATCACCATCGCCAGAGAACAGCACGATATGATCCACATGCGGCGCAAGTTCCATGGCATCGACAGCAAGTTCGATATCCATGTTCCCTTTAACTTTCCGACGGCCCATGCTGTCGGTGTATTCCTTCGCCGGCTTCGTAACCATGGTGAACCCGTTATAGTTCAGCCAATCCACGAGAGGACGGATAGGAGAATACTCGTCATTTTCCAGAAGTGCCGTGTAGTAAAATGCGCGAAGAAGTTTACCCCGTCGCATGAATTCCTGACGCAGCAACTTATAATCTATGTCGAAGCCAAGAGATTTAGCTGCGGCATAGAGGTTCGACCCGTCGATGAATAGAGCGAGCCGATCATCTTTGTAAAACATCAAAATGTCCTTTTCGAAGGCGACATGTCATTCGATAAAGCCCATGAGTGAAGCGGGCCGAACAACATAGACCTGCAAAATAGGTAAAAATCGCCATGCCGCAAGCCACGAAGCACAATACTGTGTGCGGAAATCTGCCTGAATTCCGATCATCTGCCTTAGTTGCCGCCGGGTCAAATCAAAATCTGGGCGAAACTTCCCCAGCGTCAACACTGGAAGGTGCCATAGCAGCGCTAGGTTTTCGCACCGGGGTGATTCGTGCTGTGAGCTCATATTTTGAGACCCCCTGCTTCCCTGCCGGGGCCGGTCCCGACTTCGTGAACGCAGCGTTTATCTGGGAGTGTGATCTGGATGCGCAGGGCATTCTGGACGTGCTGCATGAGGTCGAAAAAGACGCCGGACGCGAGCGCAAGGTGCGGTGGGGGCAGCGCACGCTGGATCTGGATCTGATTGCGGTGGGAGAGACGGTGTTGCCGGACGCGCGCACCCAGCAGCAATGGATGGATCAGCCGTTGGACGTGCAGATGCGCGCTGCGCCGGATCAATTGATCCTGCCACATCCCAGGATGCATGAGCGGGGCTTTGTGCTGGCCCCCTTGGCGCAGATCGCACCCGACTGGGTGCATCCGGTTTTGGGCCAATCCGTGCGTGAGATGTTGGAGGCTTTGCCCGGCAGCGCGCTTGAGGGTGTAAAACCGCTTGTAAATCGGGCCAAAGCGCCCTAGATGCGAGGTTTCTGGCACCCCTGACACTTTCCGGAGAGATCAATGGCCCGCGTTACGGTAGAAGACTGCGTTGATAAGGTTCCCAATCGGTTCGAACTGGTGATGCTTGCGGCGCACCGCGCCCGCGAAATTTCTGCTGGGGCCGAGATCACTGTGGATCGCGACAATGACAAGAACCCGGTCGTTTCGCTGCGCGAGATTGCAGATGAGACGCAGAGCGCTGAGGAGCTGCGCGAGCGTCTGATCGAGAGCAACCAGTCTCAGATCGAGGTGGATGAGCCGGAAGAAGATGCAATGGCGCTGTTGATGGGTGCCGAGCAGGACAAGCCGGAAGAAGACAGCATGACCGAAGAAATGCTGTTGCGGCAATTGATGGCGGCGCAGGGGCAAGGCTAAGTCCCACCCCTCGCCAGCCCCAGAAGTAAAGGGCGGACCATGACGGCAGATGATCTGATCGCGCTGGTCCGCGCTTACAACCCCAAGACCAATGAAGCCTTGATCCGCGACGCGTTTGCGTTTGGCGGTGAGATGCATGAGGGCCAGTTCCGTCATTCGGGCGAGCCTTACTTCACGCATCCGGTGGCTGTTGCGGCGATATTGACCGAGCAGCAATTGGATGACGCGACGCTGGTGACGGCGCTTTTGCATGACACGATTGAGGACACGAAGGCGAGTTATTCCCTCGTCGCAGAGCGGTTCGGCGAAGAGATCGCCGTGCTGGTCGATGGCGTCACCAAGTTGACCAATCTGCAACTTTCCAACCGGGAAACCAAGCAGGCCGAGAATTTCCGTAAGCTGTTCATCGCCATGTCCAAGGATTTGCGGGTGATTCTGGTGAAGCTCGCCGACCGGTTGCACAATATGCGCACGATCAAGGCGATGAAGCCCGAAAAGCAGGTGATCAAGGCGCGTGAGACGATGGATATTTTCGCGCCGCTGGCGGGCCGCATGGGTATGCAGTGGATGCGTGATGAGCTTGAGGACCACGCGTTCAAGGTGTTGAACCCTGAAGGGCGCAGTTCGATCATGCGTCGGTTCGTGTCGCTGCAAAAGGAAAGCGGCGATGTGATCCAGCGGATCAAGCGGGATATGGAATATGAGCTGTTCCAGACCGGCGTTGAGGCCGATGTGTTTGGGCGCGCGAAGAAGCCCTATTCGGTCTGGCGAAAGATGGAAGAGAAGGGGATGGGCTTTTCGCGCCTGTCCGACATCTATGGCTTCCGGGTTCTGACGGATAGTGAAGAGGATTGTTACCGCGCGCTCGGCGCTATTCATCAGCGTTGGCGGGCGGTTCCGGGGCGGTTCAAGGATTACATCAGTCAGCCGAAGACCAACGGGTATCGCTCGATCCATACGACGGTGTTGGGCCGGGATGGCAAGCGGGTGGAGGTTCAGATCCGCACCCATCAGATGCATGCGGTGGCCGAGACGGGGGTTGCGGCGCATTGGTCCTATCGCGAAGGGGTGCGCACGGAGAACCCTTTTGCCGTTGATCCCGCCAAGTGGGTCAGCCAGCTGACCGAGCAGTTTGACGGCGAGGATGATCACGAAGACTTTCTCGAAGCTGTTAAGCTGGAGATGTATTCGGATCAGGTGTTCTGCTTCACGCCCAAGGGTGAGGTGATCAAGCTGCCGCGCGGGGCGACGCCGCTGGATTTCGCCTATGCCATTCACACACGGATCGGGAATGTCTGTGTGGGCGCGAAGGTGGATCATATGCGGGTGCCGCTGTGGACCCGGCTGAAAAACGGGCAATCGGTTGAGATTATCACCGCGCAGGGCCAGCAGCCGCAGGCGACGTGGCTGGATATTGCGGTGACGGGCAAGGCCAAGTCCGCCATCCGCCGGGCGCTGCGCCAGCAGGATCGGGAACGGTTCATCAAGCTGGGCCGCGAGCTCGCCCGCGCTGCGTTCGGCCATGTGCGCAAGCGGGTGACGGAGAAGGTGCTGGAGACCGCCGCGCGTGCCTTGCGGCTGCCGTCGGGCAATGAGGTGCTGGCGCGGCTTGGATCAAGCGAGATCACCGCACGGCAACTGGTAGAGGCGGTCTATCCCGAACTGACCCCAGCGGATGGCGAGCAGATTGACCGCACGCGCGCGGTGATCGGGCTGAGCCCCGGACAGAAGTTCGACCCGGCGCCCTGCTGCCAACCCCTGCCAGGAGAGCGGATTGTGGGGATTACGTTCCGGGGCAAGGGCGTGCAAATCCACGCCATCGACTGCGCACGGATGACGCAGTATGAAAGCCAGCCCGAACGCTGGGTGGACCTACGCTGGCACGAGGGGCCGTTCGCGCCGGAAAACGCCTCGACCCTTGATCTGACCATCGGCAATGGTGCGGGCGTTTTGGGGCGCATCTGCACGCTGATTGGCGAGACGGGCGCAAATATCTCAGACCTAGTTTTTTTGGACCGGAAACCTGACTTTTACCGATTGCTGATTTATGTGGAACTCAGGGACCTTGCGCATTTGCATTCGCTGATGCGGGCGCTTGAGGCGGAGAGTGATGTCGCCTCGATCGAAAGGTTCCGCGATCAGATGGCAGCAGGCCGAGAAGAGGCGCTGGTGCAGTCTGAATAACGCAGTATTGGCATCACGCAGCGGAATGGAACAGGCAGGGGTCTGGTGGTTTTCAAGCGCAGGGATAAGCAAAGTTGGGGGCGCTGGGCGCTTGAACTTTTGTGGCCGCGCGGTGGCTGGGGCCGGGCCTTTCAATACGTACAACACCGTGTCCGCCGCCTGCCCGACAGTCCCGAACGAATCGCACGGGGCATCTGGGCGGGGGTCTTCACGACCTTTACCCCCTTCTATGGCCTGCATTTTTTCATCGCAGCCTTCATCGCCTTTGTTGCGCGGGGCAACATTCTGGCCGCGCTGATGGCGACCTTTTTCGGCAACCCGCTGACATATGTGCCCATCGGCGTCATCGCTTTGCAAACCGGCCATTGGCTGTTGGGGCAAGAGATGGACGCGGCCGACGAGACAAGCTTTGGCGGTGCCTTTGTCGATGCCGGGCGCGATCTGACCCATAACTTCTTCGCGATGTTTGACGAGCAAACCGCCGATTGGGCCGGGCTGCGCCACTTCTATGACGACGTGTTCTTCCCCTACATGGTGGGGGGACTCATTCCGGGCATCATCGCCGCGACGATCTGTTATTATCTGTCGGCCCCGGTGATCCGCGCCTATCAGGCCCGGCGCAAGGGCACGATAAAGGCAAAATTTGAAGCATTAAAAGCCAAAGCCGCCGCCGCAAAGGCCAAACAAACGACAGGACCGCAAGCGGGGCATCCGGGGGAGTGAGGACATGACAAGTGAACTAAGGCTCGGCGTGAATATCGACCACGTCGCGACCGTCCGTAATGCGCGCGGCGGCATGACGCCAGACCCGCTGCGGGCCGCGAAGATGGCCGAGGAGGCGGGCGCAGATGGAATCACGGCGCATTTGCGCGAGGATCGGCGGCATATTTCGGATGCGGATATTGAAGGGCTGATGGAGATGCTTTCCGTGCCGCTGAATTTCGAGATGGCGGCAACGGACGAGATGCAGAGCATCGCATTGCGCCACAAGCCCCATGCGGTCTGCATCGTGCCGGAAAAACGCGAGGAGCGGACGACCGAGGGCGGTCTGGAAGTGGCCCGCGAAGAGAACCGTTTGGCCCATTTCATCGCGCCGCTGCGCGAGGCGGGCTGCCGCGTGTCGATCTTCATCGCTGCCGACAAGCGCCAGATCGAGGCCGCGCACCGGATCGGCGCGGAGGTGATCGAGTTGCATTCGGGCGCCTATTGCGACGCCCATCACGAGGGTGATTTTGCGACCCGCGACCGCGAGTTGGAAGCCATGCGCGAGATGAGCGCCTTTGCCCATTCGCTGGGGCTGGAAGTGCATGTGGGCCATGGCCTGACCTATGAAACCGTGAAGCCTGTCGCGACCTTCCCCGAGGCGCGCGAGTTGAATATCGGGCATTTCCTGATCGGTGAGAGTATTTTCCTTGGGCTGAAGCCCGCGATTGCCGAGATGCGGCGATTGATGGATGAGGGGCGGGCTGAGGCGAACGCTTAGTCGTACCCCTTGAACCGGTAGCCGTGGGCAGCGCCTGTCCGGGGGATGGCGCTTCTGACGGAAGTTTGACTCGATTTATGGCGGCAAAGTTAGGACTTCGAAGGAAGGGGGCGCCTAGCTTGGACAAAGCGCCAGCCCGCTGGGCCGGGCAGGCGCTGGCCACGGCGGCTTCGCCTTGATTCCGTGGCCTAGGCGGCGTTACCCTAATCCCTCTTCGTCCAGCATGTGCCGCCCTGCCCTGTCTTCGACTTCCAGCACCCAGAGGTCGGGATCGAAGCTGCGTTGTTTGGTGATACTGGCATCAACATCGGCTTCGCGGCCGGAGGCGAGTTCCGCCCAGACGCGCGCGCCACTGTTCAAATCAAAGCTGCGGTGGAAAACCTGTGCACGGCCATCGAGCGTGTTGAGTTTCACCAGCACCGCGCCGCCTGTGTCATCGCCATGCGAGACCACGAAGCAGGGGATGTCGGCAAAGCGCAGTCGGGCGATATAGGCATCGACCCAGAACCGCGCTGTGAGGCGACTCACGCGTTGCCGTCGCGGAAGTTGAGGCCCATTTCGGAGTAGCGTGCCGCCTCTTCCAACCATTTCTCGCGCACTTTGACCTGCAAGAAAAGGTGGACGTTTCGGCCAAGAAATTCGTTCAGTTCCTCGCGGGCAGCTTTGCTAACCGCTTTAATTGTCTCGCCTTTATTGCCCAGAACAATGCCTTTGTGGCCCGCGCGGGCGACATAGACGATCTGGTCGATGCGGGCAGAGCCGTCTTTGCGTTCTTCCCAACTCTCGGTTTCGACGGTGAGTTGGTAGGGGAGTTCTTGGTGCAGGCGCAGGGTCAGCTTTTCGCGGGTCATTTCGGCGGCGATCATGCGCATGGGCAGGTCGGCGATCTGGTCTTCGGGGTAAAGCCACGGGCCAGAGGGCATTTGCGTGGCGAGCCATTCGCGCAAGGTATCAACGCCGTGGCCTTTTTCGGCAGAGATCATGAAGGTTTCTGCGAAGGAGAAGCGTTCATTCAGGTCTTGGGTCAGGCCGAGCAGGACGGGGGCTTCGACGCGGTCGATTTTGTTGATCGCCAGCGCAATTGTGCGCCCTTGGCCAATCTCTTCCAAACGTTCGAGGATGCGCTCGACGCCAGCGGACACGCCGCGATGCGCTTCGATCATCAGCACGACCACATCGGCGTCAGCAGCCCCGCCCCATGCGGCGGCGACCATCGCGCGGTCAAGGCGGCGGCGCGGTTGGAACAGGCCGGGCGTGTCCACGAAGACGAGTTGCGCGTCGCCCTCCATTGTCACGCCGCGGATGCGGGCGCGGGTGGTTTGGACCTTGTGCGTCACGATCGAGACTTTCGCCCCGACCATGCGGTTCAGGAGGGTGGATTTGCCTGCATTAGGCTCTCCGATCAGGGCGATGAAGCCGGCTGAGGTGGTCATGCGTGTTCTACCTGTGTCAGCAGCGCCTTGGCGGCGGCTTGTTCGGCTTGGCGTTTGGATCCGGCTTGGGCGGAGGCGGCTTCGCCGGAGGTGAGGGTGGC
>CAZPXE010000109.1:0-9275 GCA_964590545.1 uncultured Rhodobacterales bacterium
AGGGGTGGCGCAATCGCGCCGCCCCGTGGGGGCGGAACGGCGCGAGCGCAACGGTGCCCGTTGCGCGGGTGCTTTGTTCTTAAGTAGGTTGGATCGATCCGTGGGTTAAGCCGACCGCACCGTTTCGATCATCAGCGCAACATTCTCCGGGTCCGCGTCCGGCGTGATGCCGTGGCCGAGGTTGAAGATATGCGGCCCGCCGCGCAGCGCCTGCACGATGGCGCGGGTTTCATCGACCAGCGCCTGACCGCCCGTGACCATGTGCGACGAGGTAAGGTTGCCTTGCACGCAGCCATCAACCTGCACATGGCGCGCGGCCCACTCGGCGGACACCGAGTTATCCAGCGCAACGCAATCCACGCCTGTCGCCTTGGCGAAACCGATGTAACCATCGCCCGCCTCACGCGGGAAGCCGATGATCGGGATATGCGGGTAGCGGGCCTTCAGCGCGGCGGTGATCTGACGCGCAGGTTCTAGGGCAAAGTCTTGGAAATCCTGACCTTTCAGCGATCCGGCCCAGCTGTCGAAGATTTTCACGACCTCTGCCCCAGCCTCGATCTGATGGGACAGGTATTCGATCGTCGCCTCGGTGATCTTGTCGATCAGCAGCGAGAAAGCGGCGCGGTTCCCGTCCTTGAACGCATGGGCCGGGCCTTGATCCGGCGTACCGCGCCCGGCGATCATATAGGTGGCCACGGTCCAAGGCGCGCCTGCGAACCCGATCAGAGTGGTCTCTTCGGGCAATTCGCGGCGCAGGATGCGGACGGTTTCATAGATCGGGTTTAGCGTCTCGTGGATCGCATCCACGGGTTTCAACGCCTTCACTTCCTCTTCGCTGGTCAACGTGGACAGGCGCGGGCCTTCGCCGGTAACGAACCACAAATCCGAGCCCATCGCCTGCGGAATCAGCAAGATATCGGCAAACAGGATCGCCGCATCGAAGCCATAACGGCGAATCGGCTGTAACGTGACCTCGGCGGCCAGTTCGGGGTTATAGCAAAGCGACAGGAAATCCCCGGCCTGCGCGCGCGTGGCACGATATTCCGGCAAATACCGCCCGGCTTGTCGCATCATCCAGATCGGCGGCACATCTTGTGTTTCGCCCGCAAGCGCCCGTAGGATCGTTTTGGTCTGGCTCATTGTGGGGTTTCCGTCTTTCATTACGCACCAGGCCTTTCTTAAACCGAGATTCGCCATCATTCCAGTTGTCAACTTAGATTGACACATCTAAAAGATAAAGTCATGACTGTGCGCCTACCTACCCCCGACCAACCGCTGAAAATCGGCACGCGCGGCTCTCCGCTTGCGCTGGCTCAGGCTTATGAAACCCGCCGCAGGCTGGGCGAAGCCTTTGAATTGCCTGAGACGTGTTTCGAAATCGTCATCATTAAAGTGACGGGCGATGCCATTCAGGACCGTCCGCTGAAAGAGATCGGCGGCAAGGGCCTGTTCACCCGCGAAATCGAAGAAGACCTGCTGTCAGGACAGATTGACATAGCCGTTCACTCGATGAAAGACATGCCGACTGTGCAACCCGATGGCCTGCTGCTGTCGACCTATTTGCCGCGCGAGGATGTGCGCGATGCGTTTGTCTCGCCGTCCCTGAACGGGATTGCAGCGCTCGCAGAAGGGGCGACCGTTGGCACCTCGTCGCTGCGGCGCAAGGCGCAACTGCTGCACAAGCGGCCTGATCTGAATGTGGTGGAGTTTCGCGGCAACGTGCAGACCCGGCTGAAGAAGCTGGCCGATGGCGTGGCCGAATGCACCTTCCTTGCCTGCGCGGGCCTGAACCGGCTGGATATGTCCGAGGTGCCTGCGACACCGATTGCGCCCGAAGATATGCTGCCAGCGGTCGCGCAAGGCGCGATTGGCATCGAACGGCGGCTGGATGATACGAATACGGCAGAGATGCTGGACGCGATCCACGACGGCCCCACGGGCGAGCGGCTGGCCGCAGAACGCGCCTTCCTGTTCACGCTCGACGGCTCTTGTGAAACGCCGATTGCCGGACTGGCCGAGCTGGACGGTGGCACGCTGCGCCTGCGCGGCGAGGTGCTGCGCCCCGATGGCAGCGAAGCGATCCGCGATGAGCTCAGCGGGCCGATTGCCGATGGTGCGCAGATGGGCGAGGCGTTGGCGAAGACGCTTTTGGACCGGGCCGGCAAAGGGTTCTTTGACTGGCACTGAGTGGCAGGTGTTGGGCTTGAGTTTATCTAGCCAAGCGAAGACAGGAGCGTGGCGCTTTCGTTGAGGACGTTGCGAAAGACTTGACCGGATGGGCGCGTGTCTGAGAGCATCGGCGCATGGCCAATGCGGGTGCGATATATCTTAGTCGGGAGCAGATCAGAGACCTCGCGGCGCGGTCCGATCTGATGGGCGCGTGGCTGGTGCTGCACTGTTGGGGCGTGATTGCTTTGGCGGTGGCGCTGTTCGCGCTTTGGCCGAACCTTCTGACCTTTGTGTTGGCCGTCGTGCTGATCGGCTCGCGCCAGTTGGGGCTGGCGATCCTGATGCATGAGGCGGCACATAACGCGTTGTTCAAGTCGCGCCGCCTGAATGATCTGATCGGGGAATGGGTGTGCGGACGGCCTATTCTGGCCGAGCTTGCCGCCTATCGTCACTATCACCTGACCCATCATCGCTTTACGCAGACCGAGAACGACCCCGATCTGGTGCTGAGTGAGAAGTTCCCGACGACCAAGGCGAGCCTGAAACGCAAATTCACCCGCGATTTGACGGGGCAGACGGGAATCAAGCAATTGATCGGGCAGATCGCCATGTCGTTTCGGCTGGCAGGGGACGGCGAGGCGATGGAGGCAGCGGGTCGGGATGACATGGCGCAGGCCTTCAAATCCCGGCATATCTGGGTCGCGCTGCCTGTTTACGGCTCCGTCGCGCTGGCGATGAGCCTTCTGGGCGATTGGTGGTACGGGCTGGCCTTCTGGGTGCTGCCACATCTGACATGGTTCCAACTGGTCCTGCGCATCCGCAACATCGCCGAACATGGCGCGACCGAGCAATCCGAGAACCCCCTGCGCAACGTGCGCACCACCTTGGCCGGGCCCATCGCGCGCGCGCTCGTGGCGCCTTATTGGGTCAATTACCATCTGGAGCATCACATGGTGATGCATGTGCCCTGCTGGAAACTGCCCCGCATGCACGCGCTGCTGTGCAAGACCGAGGCCGGGCCGCAGATGAATGTCGCGCCGGGCTATGGGGCGGCGCTGGCCGAGGCGGGCTGGAAGTAAGCACGCCGAATGGCCCGCATCCCGGTTGCTCCGGCGCAGGCTGATCGGCGTTTCCGCATCAAATGGAAGTGTATCAGGGTCGGCAGGCCCGCCATGAATGACAGATGGGCGGACGCCGGGGCAAAAATCCGACATCCAAAGGCGCACGGGTCGTGAACCATCTTACCTGATATCGCGCGGAGCCTTGGTACATTGTCAGCCAAAAGCACATACGCGATGCGAGATCTCGGGGCAGGGTATAGCGCACCCGCCGTTAACCTATGGTGAGGCAGGCGTACGGTGGTGGTATCGGCGGGGTGAACCCCGCCCTACGGCCTCTCCCCACTCTTTGCGGCGTAAGGAAAGCAAGGGCACCGCGCCCCCTCCTTCTTCGGGGCAAAAATACTTCGGGGGAGACGCCGAAGGCGGCGGGGGCAGCGCCCCTAACGATCGTCCCCAATCTCTGGCGCGTCGGCGAGATCTTCTTCCAGCACAGCTTCGGCGGCGGCCATCACCGCGTCTCGCCGGGCGGGGGGCAGGTCTTCGGCTGCGGGGCCATCGGCGAGGCGCACTGTCACCTCGCGGTGGGCAAACTTGATGCCTTCACGTTCGAACAGGTCGCGAATATCCTGGAAGACGCGTTTGCGGATCACCCATTGATCGCCCGGTTTGGTCATGAACTTCACCCGGATGATCATGGCGCTGTCCTGCATTTCGATCACGCCTTGGGATTTCAGCGGTTGCAGGAAGTCGGACCCGATCACCGGATCATCGAGCAGCCGCTGCCCCAGCTTTTTGATCAGCTTGCGCACTTTCTCGACATCCGTGTCATAGGTCACGCGAAGGGGTAGTTTCATCATCACCCAGTCGCGGGAATAGTTGGAAAGGACCTGAATTTCGCCGAACGGAATGGTGTGCAGCTTGCCAAGGTGGTGGCGCAGTTGGAAGGACCGGACCGAGATGTTTTCGACCGTACCGCGCACGTCGCCGATCTCGATATACTCGCCCTTGCGGAAGGCATCGTCGAACAGGAAGAACGCACCCGAGAAGATGTCGCGCACCAGCGATTGCGAGCCGAAGCCGATGGCCACGCCGACGATGCCGGCCCCCGCAAACAGCGGGCCGACATTGACGCCAAGCTCCATCAGCACGATCAGCAGGATCGTCACCACGATCACGATCAGCACCACATTGCGGAAGAGTGGCAGCAGGGTGGCAAGGCGTGAGGCAGACGAGCCGCCACCTTCGTCGCCAAGTTCCGCGGGTTCCGCGTCGCCCTGTTCTTCGGCGATCTTGCCGTCGATCCAGATGCGGAAGGCGTGATAGGCGACATAGCCGAGGAAGACGATCACCATCACGTCAATGGCGCGGTCCACAAGGCTGTCCTGCATCATGCCGCTGGACGGGGCCCAGATGTTCAGGCAGGCAATCACCCCCGCGACCATGGCCAGGATACCGGCGACGCGCTGCGCAAGGTCTTCGAACGAGGTCAGGCGGGGGCGGGTGTCGCGGATCACATCGGGGATCGCTGCCTCGTCCAAAGTGTCCCCTTCATCGGTGTTCATCGAGCGCATGGCGCGCGCACGGGCAAAGCCGCGTTCGATGAAGTAGTTGATGGCCCCGTAAACCACCAACACCACCGTCAGGATCACATAAGCACCAAGGATCAGCGGCACACCTTCGGTGCCCGACAGCACCAGCCCATAGGTCTGCCGCACCCATGCGAAGACCAGATAGATCAGCACCAGCGGCACCCAGACCCGCGCCATCATCCGCAGCGGCCATGTGGCATCCATCGCCGACGTCCCGTTCAGCAGCGCCCCGGTGATCGAGCCTTTGTTCACCAACACCAGCGCCACATTCAGCAGCAGCGTCACAAAGCCCAGTAGCGCCGAGATGAAGACATAAACCTCGTCATTGAGGCCAAATTCCTTGACCCATTGCCCAAAGAGCAGCGCGAAAAGACCAAAGGACACAACAATACAGAGCCACAGGTGCAAGTGCTTGGCACAAGCATCGGACAAGTGTGGGATGCGGTATTGCTGCAGGTAAGGTGACAGGATCATCCGCCAGACGCCCGCCACGAACCGGGCCGAGACGTAGCCGATATTGATCAGCGTCGCGGTGTATTGCACCGAACTGTCCTCAATTGGACCGTAGAATGTGAAGCCGATGGCATAGGCCACGATGACAGACACGAATATCCCCAGCACCCCGGCGAAGAAGCGCATCGCGAGGAAAGGCATCTTTTCCGAATAACCCTGCGGGTTCTCGCGGATACGGCGCTTTACGAAATGGACCGCGATACGGCGACCATAGATATACCGCTCGAACGCCATGCCGATAGCGAAGAATGCGAGGGAGGTGAGAAGGATTTGCACAAAGGCAAAGAGGGTCCCGTCGGGCGACTTGGATCGGATAACCTCCGCCACATCCCGGCCCGCACCCGGCAGGTTGGCGAGGCGTTCGAATAGAACTGTTCGGAAGGCGACAACAGTTTCCTGCGCTTCCATGAGCCCCGCGCCGGAACTGCTTGTCGACGGGGCTGGTTCGGCTGAGGGTCCTGAAACGGCCGGTGACAGCACGTTCCCATCCGGGTCGATCACAATCACGCCGACGCCCTGTTCAGCCGCCTGTTCAATGATGTCGGACACGCTTGGCTCGGACTCGCGTGCGGCCGGGGCGAAGAGCGAGCCGACCTGAGCCTGCACCGCGTCCGCGCCCAGCAATGACAACAAGCAGGCCAGCATCACGGCAACCGCTTGAAAGCGCAGGCATTTGAACAATTCTGGCACGGGCAAAGCCCCCCTTGCTGGCGGCATGGTTTTGCTGGGACGGTAGGCAAGTTGACGCCGCAATGCAATTGATCGCGGGGCCGCGCAAGATCGTGTTTTGCAACAGGCAGATTTCTGTGCCATATCGGGACAAGGGGCCTCGCACCGCGGCGGGGTATCTGGCGAGTGGGACGAACCTATGGCGGCAAACAGCACCCGGACAAGCGGGGCAATGACCCGAATGGCAGGCACGCGATGATGTCTGCGATAGCCAAACCGCACAACGCGCGGATCATTTTGTACAGCCACGACACGTTTGGCCTTGGCCATCTGCGCCGTTCGCGCGCGCTGGCCACAGCGCTGACGCAGGCGGACCCAAGCGCATCGGCGCTGATCCTGACCGGCAGTCCCGTGGCGGGGCGCTTTGCCTTTCCCGAACGGGTCGACCATGTGCGCCTGCCCGGTGTCACGAAGCTGGAAGACGGCTCCTATATCTCGCAGACCCTTGGCATGGATATCAATGAGGTGACCGAGCTGCGCGCGCGCATGATTCAGTCGACCATCGAAGCCTATAGCCCCGATCTTTTGATCGTGGACAAAGAGCCAACCGGGTTCCGGGGCGAGCTTTTGCCGACGCTTGAGGCGCTGCGCGGCTGTCAGAATACCAAATGCGTGCTCGGCCTGCGCGATGTGCTGGATGAGCAAGACGTGCTGGCCGCCGAATGGGAGCGCAAAGGCGCGGTTGCCGCGACTGACAAGTTCTATGATGAGATTTGGGTTTATGGTCCGCGATCCGTCTATGACCCGACCAAGGGCCTGCCGCTGGCCCCCGCGACACGAGGGCGGATGCATTGGACGGGCTATCTGCGCCGCTCACCGCAGGATGACGGGCAAGTGCCCACGGATCCTTATGTGCTGGTCACACCCGGCGGTGGCGGCGATGGGGCGGCGATGGTCGATCTGGTGCTGTCTGCTTATGAAACCGATCCGGATCTGAAACCCGACGCGCAACTGGTCTATGGCCCGTTCCTGTCCGGTGAGACGCGCGTGAAGTTCGAAGAGCGTGTTGCCGCGCTGGGTGGCCGCGTGACGGCTGTTGGCTTCGACTCGCAAATCGAAACGCTGCATGTGGGGGCCGAAGGGGTCATCTGCATGGGCGGGTACAACACGTTCTGCGAAGTGCTGTCTTTCAACAAACGCGCCGTGATTGTGCCGCGCACGAAGCCTCGGCTGGAACAACATATCCGCGCAGCGCGGGCGCAGGAATTGGGGCTCGTCACCATGCTGTCCGAGCTGTGCACCGAATTGACACCAGAAGCGATGGCGCAAGCGATCCGCAACTTGCCGGCCCAGAAAACGCCTGCGGAAGCTGGTTCCGAAGCGCTGATGGGCGGTCTTGGCTATGTCTGCGACAGGGTTCAGGCGCTCATCTACGACGACGCGATGAAGCCCGCAGCTGAGTAATCTGGCCTGATGTCTCAACCAGACCCGCACCCTAATGCCCCAGCTTTGGCGATTGTCGTCAAAGGCTGGCCGCGCCTGTCAGAGACCTTCATCGCGCAGGAGCTTGCTGCGTTGGAAGCAGGCGGGCTGCCGTTCGAGATATGGTCGCTGCGCCACCCAACGGACACCAAGACCCATCCACTGCACGATCAGGTGACCGGACGCGTAAACTATTTGCCGGAATATCTGGAAGACGCGCCGGAGCGCTGCCGCGCCGGGTGGCGTATCGCGCGGCATCTGCCGGGCTACCGCGCCGCGCGGGCGATGTTCCGGCGCGATTACCAACGCGATCCGAGCGAAAACCGTCTGCGCCGCTTTGGGCAGGCTTGCGTGATGGCGGCTGAATTGCCCGCCCAGACGCGCGGGCTTTATGCACATTTCCTTCATACCCCTGCTTCCGTCACCCGATATGCGGCGGTGATGCGCGGGCTGCCGTGGTCCTTTTCCGCCCATGCGCGCGATATCTGGACCTCGGAAGACTGGGACCTGCACGGCAAGCTGCGCGCCGGTCCCGGCGCCGCCGATTGGGGCGCGACCTGCACGGCACTGGGCGCAGAGCATCTGCGCGGGCTGGCCGGTGATCCGTCACGGGTTGATCTGGTCTATCACGGGCTGGACCTGACCCGCTTTCCCGAACCGCCCGAACGCGCGCCCCGTGCGCCCGGCGATCCGTTTCACATCCTGTCCGTTGGTCGGTTGGTCGAAAAGAAGGGCTTTGACCGTATGGTAGAGGCGCTGACGCTGCTGCCTGCTGATCTCGACTGGCATTGGACTCATATCGGCGGCGACCGGCTTGACGGTGCGGTGCAGGCCTTGGCCGAAGCGCGGGGCCTAAGCCCGCGCGTCACATGGCGGGGGGCTTGCGATCAGCCGGAAGTGATCTCCGCGATGCGCGCTGCTGATGTCTTTGCCCTGCCCAGCCGAGTTGCCAGCGATGGCGACCGCGACGGGCTACCAAACGTGCTGATGGAAGCGGCCTCGCAACGGCTGCCTCTGCTGAGCACGCCGGTTTCCTCGATACCCGAATTCATCACCCATGAGACGCATGGGCTGTTGTCCCCCTCAGAGCCGGAGGCGTTTGCCGCCGCCCTGATCCGCGTCGCTGCAAACCCCAAGGACGCCGCCATTTGGGCGCGCGCGGCAGAAGCGCGGCTTCGCAGCGAATTCTCGATGCTGCCCGGCATCCAGCAATTGCGCGCGCGGCTTGACGCGATGCTGGGATGAGGCCAGAGCAAAGGCCCACTCAAAAGCCTGTCGCCTTCTACGCCCCGCTAAAAGCGCCAACCCATCCAACCCCTTCGGGCGACCGCCAACTGGCCCGCGCGATCATGCAAGCGCTGGAATTGGCGGGGTACGCCCCGGACCTTACCAGCGATCTGCGATTGTTCGATGGGCGCGGCGATGCGCAGGTGCAAGCGGCGTTGCGCTCTGAGGTCGATGCGCTTTTGCCCGGCGTTATTGCGCAAGGTCGCGCGCAAGGCTGGTGCGCTTGGGTGACCTATCACAACTACTACAAAGCCCCAGACCTGCTTGGCCCACAAGCGGCGCAGGCGCTGAACATCCCCTACCTGCAAATCGAGTCGACACGCGCCCGCAAGCGCCTAACCGGGCCATGGGCCGGATTTGCCAAGGCCGCAGAAGCTGCCGCTGATGCCGCGCACACGAGCTTCTATTTCACCAAGCGGGATAGCGAAGCCCTTGCCGCCTATGGCCCGCAAGGCCAAGCGCATGTGCATCTGCATCCGTTCCTGCTGCGGCGCGATTTGCCGCC
>CAZPXE010000110.1:0-9240 GCA_964590545.1 uncultured Rhodobacterales bacterium
CTGATTGGGTTATGTCGGCCATCGTCGGCGCGGCAGGCCTTGCGCCGGGGCTGAAAGCACTCGAACAGGGCGCAACGCTCGCGCTGGCGAACAAGGAATCGCTCGTGTGTGCCGGGGCGCTGGTACTCGAGACCGCGAAGGCGCATGGCGGGCAACTCCTGCCCGTAGACAGCGAACATTCGGCAGTCTTTCAGGCGCTGATTGGCGAAGATATGGACGCGGTCGAGCGGGTGATTATCACCGCCTCCGGCGGCGCGTTCCGCGATTGGCCGCTTGAGAAACTGCAAAGCGCGACGCTGGCCGAAGCCTCCTCGCACCCCAATTGGGATATGGGTCAACGGATCACGATTGACTCAGCCTCGATGTTTAACAAAGCGCTGGAACTCATTGAAACGCGGGAATATTTCGGCGTTGATCCAGCGCAGATCGAAGTGATCGTGCATCCCGAATCCATGATCCACGCCATGGTCGGTTTCCGCGACGGAGCGCTGATGGCCCATGTCGGCCCGCCCGATATGCGCCACGCCATTGGCTTTGCGCTGCACCACCCGGAGCGGCGCGATTTGCCCGTCGAGCGCCTCGACCTTGCCGCGCTTGGCCAGTTCACCTTCCGCGCCCCGTGCGAGACGCGCTGGCCCGCCTTGCGCCTTGCCCGTGAAGTGATGGAGCGGCGCGGGCTGGCGGGCGCGGTGTTCAACGCCGCCAAGGAAACTGCGCTCGATGGATTCATCGCAGAGCGCATCAAATTCCCGCAAATGGCCGAGGTGGTCGAACAGGTTCTGGCGGACGATCAGGGGACCGAGGGCCTCATTGATGCCGCAATGACCCTTGATAACGTCATGCGCGCGGACCATTTGGCACGCAAGGCCGCGCGCCACATCATCGAACAGCAAACAGGGTGATCCTTGGATATTTTTAGTCTCGCAGCAGGGTTTGGCGGATTTCTGTGGTTCCTTTTGGCCTTCGTCGTGGCCCTGTCGATCATCGTGGCGATTCACGAATATGGTCACTACATCGTCGGGCGCTGGTCGGGCATTCACGCGGATGTGTTCTCGATCGGGTTTGGCCCGGTGCTGTGGTCGGCGGTGGATAAACGCGGCACGCAATGGCAAATCGCGGCGCTGCCCTTTGGCGGCTACGTGAAGTTCGCGGGCGACGCGAATGCGGCATCCGGCAGGGACGAAGAGGCGATGGCCGAGGTTGCGGATGACCCCAAACGCCTGCGCGCAACGATGCATGGCGCACCGCTTTGGGCGCGCACGGCGACTGTGGCGGCGGGGCCGGTGTTCAACTTCATCCTATCGGTAATCGTCTTTGCGGTGGTTGCGATCTATTCGGGGCAGGCGCGCGAGCCGCTGACCGTTGGCGCGCTCACCCCGCTGCCGATTGAGGCACGCGGGCTGCAAAGCGGCGACGTGCTGCTGGGCATCAACGGGGTCGATTTTCCGCAAGCGGGAACAGAGGGTTACGGTGAATTCCTTGACGCACTGCCGATTGCCGCCATGCTGACCTATAAGGTCGAGCGGGACGGCGCGGTGCTGGAGGTTGAGGACGCCCATTACATGCCGCCGCTGGTGTCGGGTCTTGCACCCAAAAGCGCGGCGATTGCGGCGGACTTGCAGACAGGCGACGTGATTACCGCCATTGATGGCACGCCCATCTCGACCTTCAAGGAATTGCAACGCGCTGTCGAAGGCTCGGAGGGGCGCACGCTCGATTTGCAAGTCTGGCGCGTGGCCGAGGCGGAACCGCTCAGCTTTCAACTGACGCCAAAGCGGGTGGACGAACCCACCAACGGTGGCGGTTTCCGTACCGAATGGCGCATCGGTGTCGCTTCGGGTCTGAGTTTTGATCCGGCCACCGAAACGCCCAGCATCGGAACCGCTTTGGGACGCGGCGTAGAACGCGTAACGGAAGTCATCACCGGCTCGCTATCCGGTCTGTGGCACATGATCGTTGGCGATATCGGCACCTGCAACCTCTCTGGCCCCGTTGGAATCGCTCAAGTGGCCGGCCAGATGGCGAGCCAGGGCTTTTGGAATTTCGTCGTGTTCATCGGCGTGCTGTCCACCGCGGTCGGGTTCCTGAACCTGTTCCCGATCCCGGCGCTGGATGGCGGGCATCTGGTGTTTTACGCTTATGAGGCGATCTCGGGCCGTCCGCCGAATGAGGCGGCGCTGCGGGTGCTGATGACGGTGGGGCTGGCGATGGTGCTTAGCCTGATGGCCTTTGGGCTCTATAACGACCTGCTCTGTCCATAGCGGCGTTCAAAGGCCGGGCAGGGGCGCCGCCCCAATCCTGACACATTCAGGCAAAATAACCGCCACATTCGCGCGCTAGTGGTCCATGAAATCCAAACTCTCTCATGGACGACACGATGCAAACCATTACAGACGGATATCGCGGGCTCAGCCTTGTTATGGCGCTGAATTGGGACCGGTTTCTTTACATTGGCACCATCCTTGTGGCGCTGATGTTTGGCGCGTGGCTGGGAAGCCTCTGAACGCCAACGAAACCAGCCTCAAAAAAATTTGACGAACGCCCGCCGGAAACCCCCGTCGCGGGCGCTTGTCGTTTTGACACTGGCGCGCATTCCCGGTACTGCATTGGGCAATAACAATCAGGCTAGGGTAAGTATCATGGCTTCGGGGGATGCGAGCAAAACAGGCGCAGCAATCGCGCGCCGCAAACAGGCGCAGGTAAAAGCACGCGCCGCAGAGCAGAGCGAGCGCACGCGTTTGTTGCCTCTGCTATGGGCCACACTGGCCGCGATGGTGTTGGTGCTATCGGCCACATTGGTCGAGGCGCAGTCTTTCCGCTTCAGTTCCGTTGTGATCGAAGGCAACCAGCGTATCGGTGATGCTGCGATCCTGCGAACCGCCGGGATTGCGCGCGGTGAGACGGTGACAGCAGGTCAGGTCAATGCCGCGCAGCGCCGGTTGCGAGATTCCGGTTTGTTCGAAAGCGTCCAGATCATTCCGCAAGGCGGCACGCTGCGCATCGAAGTCGTTGAGTTCCCGACGATCAACCGCATCAGCTTCGAAGGAAACCGCCGCATCAAGGACGACGCCCTGGCCGCCCTGACCGGCTCAACCGAACGGCGCGTTTACAACCCCGCGCAAGCGGAACGGGACGCCGGTGCGATTGCCGAAGCCTATGCAAATGAAGGCCGGATCGCCGCGCGCGTGACCCCCCGCGTGATCCGCCGCAGCGACAACCGCGTCGATCTGATCTATGAGATTTTCGAAGGCGATGTGGTCGAGATTGAGCGTCTGAGCTTTGTTGGCAACCGCGTCTATACCGACCGCCGCCTGCGCCGGGTGCTGCAAACCAAACAAGCTGGTTTGTTCCGCAGCTTTGTGCGGGCCGACACGCTGGTCGAGGACCGTGTCGAGTTCGACAAGCAGGTTCTGCGCGACTTCTACCTCAGCCGTGGCTATATCGATTTCCGCACCAATTCCGTAAACGCAGAACTGACGCGCGAGCGGAATGGATACTTCCTTGTGTTCAATGTGCAGGAAGGTCAGCAGTTCAAGTTTGGTGAGGTGACCGTGCGCAGCGAGGTCTCCGAAGCAGACGAAGAGGCTTTTCTTCGCTTGATCAAAGCGCGCAGCAACATTGTCTATTCACCGACCATCGTTGAAACCGACATTGCGCGTTTGGAACGGCTCGCGGCCAAAGAAGGCATTGATTTTCTAAGGGTAGAGCCACGCGTTAACCGCAATGACCGCGCTTTGACGCTGGATGTAGAATATGTCCTGAGCCGTGGCCCCCGCGTTTTTGTTGAACGCATCGACATCGAGGGCAACACCACCACGCTTGACCGCGTTGTGCGTCGACAGTTCCGTATCGTGGAGGGCGATCCGTTCAACCCGCGCGAAATTCGTGAAAGCGCTGAACGTATCCGCGCGCTGGGGTTCTTCCAGACAGCGGAAGTGAACGCACGTCAAGGCTCCAGCCCAGAGCAGGTGATCGTTGACGTTGATCTGGTGGAACAGCCGACCGGCTCGCTCAGCTTCGGCGGAACCTATTCCAACAATCTGGGCTTCGGCCTGTCGGTTCAGTTTAGCGAACAGAACTTTCTTGGCCGTGGACAGAAGTTCAGCTTGGACTTTGTGACCGCAGCCGAGTCGCAGAATACGGGCATTGATTTCGTTGAACCGGCCTTGCTTGGGCGCGATTTGGCCTTTGGTTTGTCTGCGAGCCTGACCGACAACACGTCTTCGTTCGCCAGCTATGATTTTGAACGCCTCGCGTTTGAAACCTCTCTGACGTTTCCGGTCAGCGAAAATGGGCGCCTTGGTTTAAACTACAAGGCGCAGCAAATCGATATGGAGCGCCGCTCTACCGACCGCAGTGGCACGATCATCTCGAATGAAATCGATGTCGGAAAAACTGTAACCAGCTCGCTTGGCTACCGCTTCACCTATGATACACGCAGGTCTGGCCTGAACCCGAACGCGGGTGTGCTGTTTGAATGGGGGCAGGACTTTGCCGGTGTTGGCGGGGACAATCGCTTCGTAAAAAGTACAGTGAAAGTCGTTGGCCAAACCTTCGCATTCAATGAAGAAGTCGTTTTGCGTGCGACGTTTGAAGGCGGCGCTTTGAACTGGTCCAGCGGAGACAACCGCGCAACAGACAGGTTCATCCTCGGGCCGAACATCATTCGCGGTTTTGAACCCGGCGGCATCGGGCCGCGCCAAATTGATGCGGCGAACAACGTCGATGACGCTTTGGGTGGCAACTTTTATGCCGCGTTGCGCTTCGACGCCGATTTCCCCCTCGGTTTGCCCGAAGAATACGGCATCCGCGGAGGTCTGTTCTATGACATTGGCAACCTGTGGGACCTCACTGATAGCGCGGGCGCTAGCGGCGCAAACGTGTTCGGTGAAAGCGGGTCCGCCCGCCATGTGATCGGCGTGTCGATCCTGTGGGACACACCGATTGGCCCCTTGCGGTTCAACTTCTCTAACGCGCTGAAAAAGCGGAGCTTCGATAAAGAACAGCAGTTTGACCTGACGCTCAGCACTCGGTTCTGATCATGATCTGTGGAGGCGGCATGCGTCTCGCAATTGCGGGGATGTTGACTGCCGCATTCGCCGCTTTCGCGCCAGCAGGCGAAGCCTCGGCACAGGATCCGACGGCGGGCCAACTGCGCAGTCCGGTATTGGTTATCGATTCAGAGCGGCTCTATTTGGCCAGCGCGTTTGGTCAGCGGATTGCGGCGGAGGTCGCGGCAGATAGCTTGGCACTTGGGGCCGAGAATCGCGCGATTGAAGAAGACCTAACTGCAGAAGAATTGGATCTTACAGAAAAGCGCGCCACAACCGAGCCCGCGGCATTCCGTGTCCTTGCCGATGCGTTTGACGAAAAAGTGCGCCGCATCCGGCGAGAGCAAGACGCCAAGGCCCTCGCGCTCAGCCGTCGTCAGGATGAAAGCCGGGGCGCATTTCTGACCGCGTCTGTGCCCGTATTGGAAGCAATGATGCGCGAAGCGGGCGCGGTTGTGGTCCTCGAACAACGTACCGTGTTTCTGACACTGAATGCTGTGGACATTACCTCCGCTGCGGTGCGCCGCATCGATGCTCAAATCGGCGATGGCAGCTCCATGACCACCGCGCCGCAAAACGATGCGCCACAAGACGATGCGCGGCAAGATGCGCCGCCAGAAACCAACCCGTGACTGCGCTTGCCCCGAAAGGGTGCAATTGCTAAAGCGTTTCGAGAAATGGCCCAGACACACGTATCGCAAATGTCCCCAAGAGCGCGAAGCGCGGCAAGGTATTTGCGATCCAACGTTTTCTCGAAACGCTATAGCACGGGCGCAACCTGAAACGACCACCCGCAAAGGGAACGCAATGACCGACACGCCGACCAGCGCCGATATCCAGTTGATTCAGCGGATACTTCCGCACCGTTACCCGTTCCTGCTGGTCGACAAGGTGGTGGGTATTGAAGGCACCGACAAGGCGCTCGGCATCAAGAATGTCACCATGAACGAGCCGCACTTTCAGGGCCATTTCCCCGGCATGCCCATTATGCCCGGTGTCACGATCGTTGAGGCGATGGCGCAGACCGCCGCCGTCATGGTCGGCACAACGCTGGGCATGGCCGACAAGGAGATGAAGGTCTATTTCATGTCCATCGACAAATGCAAATTCCGCCGCAAGGTGATCCCCGGCGATGTGCTGGAAATGGAACTGACCACCCTGCGCGGCAAGCCCGGCGGCAAGGTCTGGAAATTTGGCGGCGTGGCCCGTGTCGAAGGTGACATGGCCGCCGAGGCCGAGTTCACCGCCATGATGGATTTGCCGCAGGAGTAGCATTCAATGGCCATCCACCCCTCTGCCATCATCGAAGACGGCGCGCAGATCGATCCCAGCGCCGAGATTGGCCCGTTCTGCATCATCGGCGCGCAGGTTGTGATCGGCCCGAAGGTCGAGTTGAAAAGCCATGTGGTCGTCTCCGGCCAGACCGAAATCGGTGAGGAAACCGTGATCTTCCCCTTCTCCGTGATCGGGGAAATCCCGCAGGACCTGAAATTCAAAGGCGAAGCCACCCGCCTTGTGATTGGCAAGCGCAACCGCATCCGCGAGCATGTCACGATGAATACCGGCACCGAAGGCGGTGGCGGGCTGACTTCCGTTGGCGATGATGGGTTGTTCATGGCGGGCTGTCACATTGCCCATGACGTGCGCGTCGGGGATCGGTGCATCGTGGTGAACTCAGCCGCGATTGCAGGCCATTGCGTGCTCGAAGATGACGTGATCGTTGGCGGGCTTTCGGGCATTCACCAATGGGTGCGGCTGGGGCAGGGCGCGATCATCGGCGCGGTGACGATGGTGACCAAGGATGTGATCCCCTATGGCCTTGTGCAAGCGCCGCGCGGCGAGCTTGACGGGCTGAACCTTGTGGGCCTGAAACGGCGCGGCGTCGCGCGCTCCGACATCACGGCGCTGCGGGCCGCGTTCCAGATGCTGGCGCAGGGTGAGGGCACCTTTGCCGACCGCGCGCAGCGCTTGGGTGACGAGACCGAAAGCGACTATGTCCGCCAGATCGTGGATTTCGTCACAGCGGCGTCTGATCGCCACTTCCTGACCCCGTCCTGATGCTTGCGCTGGTCTGCGGCACGGGCGGCCTGCCTGCCGCCGTGGCCTCGGCGCAGGATGTGCCGCCGCTGACTTGCGTGCTCGATGGGTTCGCGCCCGATGGGCTGGAGGCGGATATCACCTTTCGCCTTGAACAGCTTGGCTCGTTTCTGGCGGATCTAGGCAAACGCGGCGTAACCGATGTGTGCCTGTGCGGCGCAATCACCCGGCCTGCGATCGATCCGTCCCTGATCGACGCCGATACGCTGCCGCTGGTCCCGATCCTGCAAGCCGCGATGGCACAAGGCGACGATGGGGCGCTGCGGGCGGTCATTTCCCTTTTTGAACAAACCGGCTTCATCATCCGCGCCGCCTCCGAGCTTGCGCCAGACCTGCTGCCCGCAGCCGGGGTGCTCACGCGCGCCCATCCCACCGGCCAAACCCGCGCCGATGTGCAGGAAGGGCTGCTCGCGCTGGCCGAAATGGGCCGCCGGGACGAAGGGCAATCCTGCATCATCCGCCACGGCGCTGTCGTGGCACTGGAAGATCAGGCTGGCACCGACGCCATGCTCGCCGGACAAGCGGGCCGCTATGAAATGCCGTGGTACGGGCGCGACCCGACCGAATGGCTCACCGATGCCGCAGGCGAGGCGCTGCAATCCGCCGCCGACTGGCTCTCGGGCGAGGCCGCGCCCGAGCCGCCCAAGCCCCCGCGCGAAGGTGGCACGCTCTTCAAAGCCCCAAAGCCGGGGCAAGAGACCCGCGCCGACTTGCCGACCATTGGCCCAAAGACGGCCATGGCGGCGGCTGAGGCGGGGTTGGACGGGATCGTGATCGCGGCAGGCGGCGTCATGGTTCTGGATCGCGACCAAACCCTGCGCATCCTCGACGGGATGGGCATGTTCCTGTGGGTGCGGGAGCCATGAAGGTCTTCGTGATCGCGGGCGAAGTGTCTGGCGACGCGCTTGGCGGCGCGCTGATGCAGGGGTTGAAGGCAGAGGTGCCGGGGGTGAGTTTCGACGGCGTTGGCGGGCCACTGATGCAAGCCGAAGGGCTGGCCTCACGCTTCGATATGTCGGAACTAAGCCTGATGGGGCTGGTCGAAGTCCTGCCGAAATACTTTCACCTCAAACGCCGGATTGCACAGACAGCGCAAGCGGTGCTCGACCTCAAACCCGACGTGCTCATCACCATCGACAGCCCCGATTTCTGCCTGCGTGTGGCCAAGATCGTGAAGGCGCAAAGCGATATCCGCTGCGTTCACTACGTCGCCCCCTCGGTCTGGGCATGGCGCCCGAAGCGGGCGCAAAAGATGGCAAAGGTGATCGATCACGTGCTGGCCCTGCTGCCCTTTGAGCCGCCCTATATGGAAGCGGCGGGCATGGCGTGTGACTTTGTGGGCCACCCGATCACAACCCAGCCGCAAGCCACCAAAGACGAGGCCGCAGCCTTCCGCGCTCGCACTGCGCCAGAGGCGGCCCCCCTTATCCTCGCACTGCCCGGATCGCGGCGCGGAGAAGTCTCTCGCCTCGCACCCACCTTCGGCGCGGCGCTGCACAAGCTGCTGCAAACCCAGCCAAACGCGCATATCGTCCTGCCCGCCGCCGCACCTATCGCGCCGCTGGTCCGGGAGATGGCGCAAGATTGGCCCGCCGCGCTAACGATCCTCGATCCCACCGGCCAAGACCCGGAAACCTTCGCCGCCGAGAAACGCGCCGCTTTCAAAGCCGCCGACCTAGCACTGGCCGCCTCTGGCACCGTCTCGCTGGAACTTGCCGCCGCTGCGACACCGATGGTTATCGCCTACGACATGAACCGCCTCAGCCGCGCGCTGATCCAGCGGATGTTGCAAATCGATACAGTGACGCTGGTAAACCTCGTCTCTGACACCCGCGCCGTGCCGGAGTTTATCGGTGCCCGCTGCACCCCGGAACTGATCGCGCAAGGCATGGCAGACGTGCTCGCCGCGCCCGACGCCCAAACCGCCGCGATGCATACCACCATGGAGCGCCTCGGCGCGGGCGGTCTGCCACCGGGCCACCGCGCCGCGAAAGCGGTGTTGGAACGCCGTTGAACCCGCAATACCCGCCCCGGACTTGATCCGGGGCCTCAGTGTCAAATGCGCTCGCTGACAGAGCGAGGCCCCGGATCA
>CAZPXE010000111.1:0-9189 GCA_964590545.1 uncultured Rhodobacterales bacterium
AAGGCCGATGCGGCACTGATCCGCAAGCAGACCGGGTTTGCGATTGGCGGGGTCTCTCCGGTCGGTCATTTGAACCCGGTCCGGGCGTGGCTGGACCCTCGGCTGATGGAGTTTGACAGTGTGTGGGCCGCCGCCGGCACCCCGCATCACGTCTTTTCCTGCGCGCCCGAGGTGCTGCTGCGGGTGAGCGGGGCTGAGGTGGCGGCGTTTACCGGTTAACACGTCCCGGGCATGCCCCGAGACCTCAGTATCATGGGCCAAACGCGCTGTTGAGCGAGGTTCCGGCTCAACGTCAGCGCCGGTTTTGCGAAGAACCAAACGGCAAAAATGAAATCAAGCCTTTGATAAAGAACGCCTTTCCAAGAAAATGTAAAATCTTTTTACATTAACCCTTGCCGAAGGCCGCCCCCCTCCCCATCTCCTATGATGTAAAGACGATTTACATTCCCTGAGACACCGGGAGCGGCCATCGCCGCAAACCCGACCCGCAGAAAGGACACCATAAAGATGAGCGCCGTTGCACAATCCACCACTCACGACACGCCCCAAGGCTGGTTCACCCGCGCCGAGGCGTGGCTGGACGCACGCGGTAAAGGCGCGTGGATCGCGGCCATGGTTCTTGGCTTCATCTTCGCCTGGCCCATCGGCCTTGCCCTTCTGTTCTATATGATCTGGAGCAAACGCATGTTTAACAAATCCTGCACAATGCGCCGCAGCAACGGCGCCGCCATGGCCCATCTGCGCCCCACCGGTAACGCGGCTTTCGACGCCTATAAGTCCGACACGCTGCGCCGCCTTGAAGAGGAGCAGACCAAGTTCGAAGAGTTTCTGGAGCGTCTGCGCGAGGCCAAGGACAAGTCCGAGTTCGACCAATTCATGGACGAACGCGCCCGCACCGCCCGCGATAACGAAGCCACGAGCTAAGTTACAATCCCCCGCGCGCCCCTTGAACGGGGGCGCGTGCCTGCCCAACTCATGGGCAGAGTTATCCACACCCGCCCCGTTTAACAGCCACCTTTAGCCACAGAGCAAACCCATGGCCTATGAGACGACATTTCTGAACATGAGCGACTTGCCCGACCCCGCCTATCAGCCCGAATTCTATGCAAACGTGCCGCCCAAACGCTTTTTCGCGTGGGTGGTGGATACCGGGATCATTCTGGTGCTGACACTGCTGGCGCTGCCCTTTACCGGGTTTCTGGGCATCTTCTTTTTGCCGGTGATGTATCTGGTTCTGGGTTTTGCCTACCGTGTCGTGACGTTGGCCAATGGCTCTGCCACATGGGGCATGCGCCTGTTTGCGATCCAGTTGCGGCGTTGGGACGGGCGCAAGTTCGATCTTGAGGCGGCGGTTCTGCACACGCTGGGCACGTCGATCAGCTTCTCGATCCCGCTGGTTCAGGTCGTGTCAGTTGTGCTGATGCTGACCTCATCGCGCGGTCAGGGCCTGACGGACCATGTGCTGGGCACAACGGCAATGAACCGCCCTGCCGACTGAACGATCCACGCGGTGGGCCTGACGTGCCCACCGTTTCCACATATGCCCATCCGCGTGGCACGGAAACGGCAGGATACTACCAAATCACCCACCCCAGCACCCGGCCAGCCCAAACAGGCGAAAAAGAATATTCTTACAAGTTGGTTAAAACTTGAATCATCCACCGACTCCGGTCAGAAATTGTTGTGTGATAGGACTTGCTTCGCTACCTTGCGATACAACCAGACCGAGTAACGTATGCGCCACTCTCTACCGCTTGCACCGCAGTTTTATGTGACTGCGCCCCAGCCCTGCCCCTATCTGGAAGGCCGGATGGAGCGGAAGTTGTTCACCGCGTTGCAAGGGCAAAATGCGCAAAGGCTGAACGATAGCCTAAGCCAGCAAGGCTTTCGCCGCTCGCAGAATGTGCTCTATCGGCCCTCCTGCGCGGATTGCTCGGCCTGCCTGTCGGCGCGGATCGCGATCGACCGGTTCACACCCAGCCGCAGCCAGAAGCGCACGATCAAGCGCAATGCGGCGCTGCACCGCAAAGCGACCTCGCCTTGGGCCACGGAAGAGCAATATGATCTGTTCCGCACCTATCTGGATAGCCGCCATGCCGATGGCGGAATGGCGGATATGGATGTGTTCGAATTTGCCGCGATGATCGAAGAAACCCCAATCCGCAGCCGCGTGGTCGAATATTCCGACGGCCCGCAGGGGGATTTGAAGGCGGTCAGCCTGACAGACGTGCTCGCCGATGGGCTGTCGATGGTCTATTCCTTCTATGACCCGGATTTGGCGAAATCCAGCCTCGGGACCTATATGATCCTCGATCATATCGAGATCGCACGCGAGGCCGGGCTTCCTTACGTCTATCTTGGCTATTGGGTGCCCGGCAGCCAGAAGATGGGTTACAAATCCAAGTTCGCAGGGCTTGAGATTTATCTGGGTGGCAAATGGACCCCGCTGGGTGATCCATCGACCTTCGCGATTGACCGACACCCGTTGGCAACAGATCCAATCGCAGAGCAGGTGGCCAATATTCAGCTTCCCGACACATTACCCGTGACGCGCTAAGACTCTTTGGCGGCGATGGCCCTATGGGCGGTGTCGAGCTCCACGGGATTGCGCGCGTAAGCAAGAGTTGGTTAGGTGTTCAGCATTGGACGGCGTCACCAATCTGTGAACGCAGACCGGCGACACTTCGGAAATCGAAGGTGACGCCCTATATCATGGGGTGAGTTTACAGGCGCATTCAGGAGGTCTTCATGTCTGGAACATCGCAAACGCGGCGCTCGCTTTTGATTGCGGGCAGTGCGGCGGCGCTGACCGGGTGGGCGGTACCAGCCCGCGCGGCCGGGCTTGCGCCCACGCAGACGATGCGGGGCGGGGCCAATAATTACCGGCCCGGCGCGCCGATTGTAGAGCGGATTGGCGGCGGCGGGTTCTGGATGACCGGGACCGTGCGGCGCGCGGGCGATGGAGCCCCCCTGCCCGGCCAGCGCATCCAGATCTGGGCGCATACCACCGAAGGGCATGAGCGGGATTGGCACAGCCACGGCGCGACGCTGACCGATGACAAGGGCGTGTTCCGGTTGGAGATGCCGCAGATCGTCCCTGCCTTCGGCCAGCCGCATGGTCATCTGGCCTATGACAATGACGAAAGTGGTAGCGGGTTCAAAACCGTATTCTTGCGCCCGGTGATGCGCAGCGCGAAGGACAAAACGCTGCACGCGGATTTCGTGCTGGAGCCTGTCTGAGCCCATGCGCGCGGCGCTGATCTGGGGCGGATTGGCGGCGCTGCTGGCCTTGCCGCTGGTGCTGGCGGCAACTAGCCCGCTGCTGCAATGGCGCGATCCGATCTATATTGCTGCGGGGTTTGCCGGGATCATCGGGCTGGCGATGATGGTGGTGCAGCCGCTACTGGCGCGGCGGGCCTTGCCGGGTCTGCGCCCGCGCACGGCGCAGCGGCTTCATGCCATGGTTGGAGCGACGCTAGTTGCGGCCGTGATCACCCATGTCGCGGGGCTTTGGATAACCAGCCCGCCGGATGTGGTGGATGTTCTGCTATTTCGCTCTCCGACCCCGTTCGGCATCTGGGGCGCTCTGGCTATGTGGGCGGTATTTGCCGCCGCCACGCTCGCCCTGTTCCGGCGGCGCTTGATCGCGCATATATGGCGGCGCTGGCATCTGGCTTTTACCGGGTTTGCTGTGATCGCCACCGGGCTACATGCGGTTCTGATCGAAGGCACGATGGAGCCGGTCTCAAAAGCGCTTCTCTGCCTTTGCGCCGCCCTTGGTCTGTTTTGGGCTGCATCAAAAAAGTAAACGGGGCCGCTTCGGGGAGCGGCCCCCACACTCACTACCCAACACTCCGCGTTACATGCGCGTGCCCTTACGCCGGGCGGCAAACCCGCCGACGTCCAGTGCCAACTTCGAAGACGACCCCTGCACCGGGATGGGCCTTGCACCAACCTTACCAAACACCTTGATCGACATGGCAACCAGACAAGCCGAAGTCGCAAAGAGCATGCTTATTGCTAACAGCGTCATCATTCTTCCCACGTCGGTTCACACATCCACCTGACATCAAGTAAGCGGATTTCTGCCGACATTTCTACATATTTTAGGCGGAAAAATGACTATTTTTCAAAGGTTTGTATCCATATTGAGGACAATTCCCGTGATTTGTAAAAGACTATTCCCAAACCAAAAACGCCCGGCAGAAGGTGCCGGGCGTTTTGTTTTCGAACAGTGATTCTCGTTATCCAAGAATATCCGGCAAGAAAGTCACGATCTGCGGGGCGAAGAACAGGATCCCCAGCCCCACCACTTGGATGATCACGAAGGGAATAATGCCGCGATAGATGTGCTGCGTCGTCACTTCCTTCGGAGCCACCCCGCGCAAGTAGAACAGCGCGAAGCCAAAGGGCGGGGTCAGGAACGAGGTTTGCAGGTTGATCGCCACCATGATCGTCACCCATTTCGGATCGAAGCTGCCGCCATAGATGACCGGGCCGACAATTGGGATCACGATGTAGATGATCTCAAGGAAGTCGAGCACGAAGCCAAGGATGAACAGCACCAGCATCACGATCAGGAAGACAGTGATCTCGTCATCGAAGCTGCGCAGCCATTGCTGGATGTAGTGTTCCCCGCCGAAGGAGATCACCACAAGGTTCAGCAATTGCGAGCCGATCAGGATGGTGAAGACCATCGACGTCACCTTCGCCGTCTCACGCACAACCGGGGTCAGGATGCCGTTGGTGAACAGGATCCAGCACGAGAACAGCAGCCCGAACAGCGCATAAAGATACGCGGCATAGGCGACGATGAACGCGACCCACGACTCGAAGCTCACATCATCCTGATTGACCCTTAGGTCGAAATTCACGCCCACAAGGATACAGACGATGATCGCCAGCGTGGACCAGATGATCACCTTTGGCGAGCGGTCGAGGTCTTTCAGCTTGCGATATGCTGCCAGCATAATCGCGCCACCCGCGCCCAGCGCCGCGGCGGGCGTCGGGTTGGTGATGCCGCCAAGGATCGAGCCGAGCACGGCGACGATCAGCACCAGCGGGGGGAAGACCACACGAATGAGCTCGTTCTGCGCGCACAGCGTCACGCCATAGACGCAGCCATAAACCATCAGCGCGAAGGGCAGCGCCCAAATCACCACAGACAGGCCCGCCGACATATCCGCACCAATCAGCACGATATCCGCCAGCAGCACCAACACCGCACCAATCCCGCCAATCAACAGCGGACGCGGATCCGACGAGGGCGAAATGCCCCGCGCCGTCGTCAGGATCAGCCCCATCAGCACGACCAGCACGGTGATGCCTGTGCCAATCGGCGCAGCATTCGCAATCACGGCCGCTTGCGTGTCTGCATATTCCTCATCCGTCAGACGTTCGGATTGCTGCACACCGCCCGCGGCTGCGATCTCTTCCTGCTCGGCGATGGCGCTATCCCATGCCTCTTGCCCGTGCAGCTCGATCATCGAGGCTTTACATTCCTCGCCCACATTCGTGCGCAGCGACGCAGAGGCCCCGATGTCAGAGAAAGCAGAGATGCGGATGTCCTGACTGCCGATCACACCGACGGAGCCGAGCAGGATCGCGCCTGCGATCAACGCAATCGGTGCGCCAAAGAACCATGTGAAGGCCTCGCTGCGGGTCACAGGCTCACCAGAGGCGGAACCCATCTCGACCGCCGGAGCCTGATCCGGGTTCAGCAGCGCGAAGCCGAAGGCATAGAGCGCGTAGAGCAGCGCCAGCAGGATACCGGGGATCAGCGCCGCCTGAAACAGCGTGCCAACCGACAGAACCGCAGGCTCGCCCAGATAGGTCAACGCGTCGGTACAGCCCGCAAGCTGCGCCCGCGCTTCCTGCGCCCCGGAATAAAGGTCTCCGGCCAGCGTGCCGAGCAGAACGATCACGATAGAAGGCGGAATGATCTGCCCCAACGTGCCCGAGGCCGCGATGACCCCGGTGGAGAGTTCTTTCGAATACCCCGCCCGAAGCATGGTCGGCAGGGCGAGCAACCCCATGGTCACAACCGTAGCGCCAACGATCCCGGTGGAGGCCGCAAGAAACGCGCCCACAACCACGATAGACACCGCCAGACCGCCCGGCAGCGGGCCAAAGACACGCGCCATTGTGGTCAGCAGATCATTCGCGATTTTCGAGCGTTCCAGCGTGATGCCCATCAGAACGAACATCAGCACCGCCAGCAGCGTCTCGATGGATTGCCCCGCCAGAACCCGCTCGTTGATGCGGTTCACGATGAAGGACACGTTCCGGTCCAGCGCCACTTCCCAACCCCTGGGGAACACCGCCTCGGCGATCCTCGGCAAGTCCGGGAATCGGAAGATCGAAATCGCGTTCGGATTGATCCCCGTGCTGACCAAGTCCCGATAGGCTTGGCTGCTCGTGTCAATCGCCGCATGGATCAGCAGCCCTGCGCTGTCCATCGCGGCGATAATCCCGAAGGAGATCACCCCCGCCCCGCCAATGGCAAAGGCCACCGGGAAGCCGCTTAGAATACCGCCAAACAGGCAGACGAATACAATGATGAGGCCGACCTCAACGCCATCCAAACCAAGCATTAGTTATCCCCCGTCGCGTTTTCGAACCGCAAAACCGCGTTCCACTTTTGCTGAAAACGCTCTTGGCATTTTTCTACGGTCGCGGTTTCGAACCGCAAAACCGCGCTCCACTTTTGCTGAAAACGCTCCATTAGTGAGCCCCCTCATACGCTTCTTCGCCGTCTCCGAGCGTGTCCCTATCCAGATACTTGCCCTCGCTCGCCTCGCCTTCTTTCCACTCCAGGTAAGAGCGCCAGAAGAACGCCACCGCGTGCAGGAATACGAGCCCCGCAAAGACCAGCAGCAGCACCTTGAACAGGAAATAAGCGGTGAACCCGTTCGGGCTGAAGCCGATGGTTTCCACATTCCATTTCAGCGCGCGGGCCGAGCGTTCGTAGCGCTCAATCTCAAAGCTCGCCGCCGGTTTCGGCGTCACCAGATGACGCCACATGAAATACCACGCATAAAGCCATGTCAGCACCGCCGAAGGCATCATGAAGATCAGGCTGCCCACCATGTCGATCACACGCTTTGTGCGGAATTTGACGGCGGAATAGATCAGGTCCACCCGCACATGCCCGCCCTGCACGAAGGTGTAGGTCACGCACAGCGTTACCACCAAAGCATTGTACAGCTTCAACTCTTCCGCAAACCAAGAAATGTCGAATTGCAGCGGGATACCGAACCCGATGGAGATATCAGGCCGGGTAAAAATCCGCTGCATGAACACGATGATGATCTGTTGCAGCACCATCAACAGCCCCGCCCAGGCAAAGAAACGGCCCAACGTGTTGGCCACCCCCTCCAGCACACGGACCCCGCCCCACATGAAGCTGTTGCGCCACATGCCAAACGCCGTCAGGACGATCACTGTGGTGAACACAAAGAAGAAAAACTCGACCGAGCCACCCCAATAGATGAAGCGCGCGAGCGATACCTTATCCTCGGACGTGTTCGCCCAGATCATCCAGTCGGCCCAATAGCCGGGGTTAAACACCGCCCATGCGAAATTGTAGAACGACATCGCGATATTGGTGATCAGCGCGACGATCCCGTCTCCGACGATGCCGATCGCGTCGCCAAAGGATACCGGTTCTGGTGTGGCCATGTGCTCCCCCTGAATTCCGTTCAGTCTATGCGCGCAGCACAGCGCGGGCGGACTGCAAACGCCCCTGTGTAAAAAGGCCCCGGTACATGCCCGGGGCCTTAAACTCTTTAGTAGAAAGGCTTAGCCGCCCAGCACACGGACGCGCTGATCCACATAGAAGGCGTCGGACTTGCCGATCCAGCTTGCGGAGTTTGCAAGGCTTTCCTCGAAGGACGCACGGATTTTCGCGAACAGCTCATCATCCATGTTTTTGTCCATAACGATCTTGGAGGCCGCGCCGAACGCATCCCACACATCGTCAGAGAATTGCAGCGTCTTCACGCCTTGCGCCTGCAGACGGGCCAGTGCGGCACCGTTATTGGCCAGTGTCTCGGACAGCTGGAAGTGCGTTGTCGCCATGGACGCGTAGCGCAGGATCGCTTTGTGCTGATCGCTCAGCTCGTTCCACACATCGAGGTTCACGTTACAGGCCAAAGCGGAGCCCGGCTCGTGGAAACCAGCGGTGTAGTAGACTTTCGCAACTTCCTGGAAGCCGGCGCGTTCGTCAGCCATCGGGCCAACCCACTCCAGACCATCCAGAGCGCCGGAGGACAGAGCTTGGTACAGCTCGCCGCCGGGGATGTTCTGCACAGAAGCACCCATTTCGCCCAGCACCTGACCACCAAGGCCCGGCATACGGAACTTCAGGCCGTTGAAGTCAGCGGCGGAATTGATTTCGTTGCGGAACCAGCCACCGGATTGCGAACCGGAGTTACCTGCGAGCATGCCCTTCATGTTGAAGATTTCGCCCAGCTCGTCATGCAGCGCTTCACCGCCGCCATGGTAGTACCAGTTGGTCACTTCCTGCGCCGTGCCGCCGAACGGAACCGCGGTGAAATAGGCATAGCCCGGATGCTGACCGATGAAGTAGTAATCAGCCGAGTGGTACATGTCCGCTTGGCCCGAAGACACAGCGTCAAACACTTCGAACGCGCCAACAAGCTCGCCCGGTGCTTTCTTGTCGATGACAAGGCTGCCGCCGGACATCTCGCGCACCATGTTTTCCATGTATGTCGCAGCGTCATCCAGAACCGCGAAGCCGCGCGGCCAGGACGTCACCATTGTCAGCGTCCGGGTGCCTTGCGCGATGGCCGGTGCGGCCAACGTAGCGGCACCTGCGCCACCAAGAGCTGTATTTTTTAGAAAAGAACGACGATCCATTAGAGATACTCCTCCCATTTTTCGTGCAGACATCGAGGCCCTCCCCAAGCCTGCCGATCGTTTACAGTGGGACGAAACATAGCGATGCAAGGCCAGAGCGAAATACCCACCACTACGTAGAAAGGGGACGGAATTGGGTATTGGTCAGTTTCTTTGACCACATTGCCTCGGGCGGCTTGCGGATGTTTGCGCAAACAAGAATGGCATCGCCGCATCAAGACGAATCAAAGATCCTCTCATCGCGCAGCAATATGGGTCCCATCCGCTGCAACCTGTGATATAGTTGACCCGCACCGCCCAGCGCGCCGC